>CACXHA010000080.1 GCA_902767385.1 uncultured Elusimicrobium sp. | reverse complement strand
TACATACATAATAAGCGGGAGTGGGAACGGGACATTTTCCAAAGCGTGTGAAGAAGAAAAGGAATTAGAGGATGACAGTTGTGCGTGTGGGAAGAAGACGAGAACGGTAACGGGATGTAATGAAGATACGGGAAAGTGGATATATAGTAATTGGAGTGAGTGCCCTGTAAAGCCGGAAGAAACAAAGTCTTGTAGTGCCTTAGACCCTAAATGGACCAGTGGAACGGCAACGCGCACGAGCCAATGCCAAGGGGGGAGTTGGACAGAACCTGCCTGGGATGACACAGCGTGTGAGAGAGAGTGTGACAGTACCCAAGAATATATCCACACGACTTGTGCTGAGAACTGTGGGGAAGAGATAAAGCGTGGTACGTGTAATAGAAAGACGGGGCAGTGGGAAAACTACACCATTACACAAGCGTGCCCCGAGAAACCGAGTGAAGAAGAGAACTGTGATAATGGTGTAAGCGGAAAGATGACACGGACAAGCCAATGCCAAGGCAATACTTGGACGGAGCCGACGTGGGATAAGAGTGCCTGTTGTGACCCGAACAATAAACCTGCCGAAGAATATATTTGCCACGATAATGATGCTAATACGTGTGGTATTAGAACGCGTACAGTGTCCTGCGGAACGGACGGACAATGGGTAGATGATGAAAACGCTTGGCAAGGGAGTTGTGAGCCGGTTGAAACAATAGTTGAAACAATAGATTGTGGTAGTTCATACTCCAATTCAACCGCGCAGCCTACACGGACGGCTACCTGTAAAGCGGACGGTACATGGGAATACGGTTCATATGATTATACGGCCTGCGGATGTACCATTTCCACGAAACCTGCCGACTACACATATGGCTGTGAAGAATCTGGGAAAACTGGAACAAAGACGTACACATATGCATGTAATTCTTCCAATCAATGGACATCACAACTTAAGTCATCTAATTGTACAACGGTTCCGGCCGGCGGCACTTATAGTGGCAGTGGAAATAGATGCTATTCTTTTTCTGGCAATACATGTAATGGTAGTTACACGTTTACGCAGAAAGCTACTTGTTCCGTAGGGAATGTAGATAATACATGTAATGGCAATACATACACAGAAGGGGCGAGCTGTTATGCAGGGTCTTCGAGTCGTACAAATACATGTAACGGAGGAACTTTTGAGGGGCGTTTTGTTGAGTCCAATGGCTACTCTCCTGCACAATGCCAGGGTTACGGACAAAATACTTGTTCAAGTGCCACTTTTAATGAATATAGTACCTGTCTGGGTTATGGAAGTGGGGCTTGTACAAACAATACCTTTAATTCTGGGAGTTACTGCAATGCCATGTCTAGTGGAGGTTGTACCGGCAACACTTTTAAAACGGGGACTTCTTGCTGGGCACAAAAGGCGGAATCTTGTACTGGCAACACTTTTAAAACGGGAGCTTATTGCTGGGCACAAAAGGCGGGAGCTTGTGCAAACAACACCTACGAGGGAACGGCTTGCTGTTATGCTACGTCAACAGGCCTTTGCCCTTCGGGTTCCCGCAAATGTAATTCGTCTCATGTTTGGGACAACACTTACTGGTAGGTGCAACAAATTTGCCGGGTGCAACGCCCGGCAAGTATTAAACCCTGGGCACCCTCGTCTGCCCGGGGCCGTTTTTATGGCAAGTAACACGTAATTTGCTACAATATTTTTATGAATTTTGCCCGAAGTGTAGCCACGCGCTATTTAACACGCCGGCAGGGACTCTTTGCCTTTATTACCACCCTAATCGGGGTGGCGGGGGTGTCCGTCGGTGTGGCGGCACTCATTACAACACTTTCGGTAATGAACGGTTTTCAAACCGACATTAAAGATAAAGTCATCGGCGCACAAAGCCATATTTTAGTTTTTGGGCGCATGAGCCCGGAAGTTTATCAGCAAAACATTTCCCTAATTGAGCAATTACCCGAAGTGGCTGCTGCGGCCCCCCATATTTACGGACAGGGCATTATCACGCATACCGGGCAAAGTTTAGGTATTATTATCCGCGGACTGGACCCGCAAGAAGAAAAGAAAATCAATAATTTGGCTGATTCAGTAGTAGAAGGCAGTTTTGAGCCGGCAGATTGGCCGGAAGATGCACCGCCTCCGTTGGTGCTGGGTACGGAGTTGGCTATGAGCTTAGGGGTGGACGTAGGGGATGATGTGGTGCTTATTTCCCCACAATCTATTTCCACTTCGGCTGGCATGTTCCCTAAAATGAAAAAATTTCGTATTAGTGGGCTTCTTAAAACCGGATATTATGAATTTGATAACACCATCGCTTATACGTTACTGCCGCATGCCAGCGATTTTTTAGGCCTTAAACAAGGTACCACCGGCGTAGCCGTTAAATTACACAATATCAATCAAGCTGAAAAAGTGGCTGAAAAAATTAGTGATTTAATCGGTTATGGGTATAACGTGCGCACGTTTGCCCAACTTAATAGCACGCTATACGCCGCTTTAAAATTAGAAAAAACCATGATGTTTATTATCTTGTTTTTAATTATTGGGGTGGCTTCTTTAAACATTGCCAGTAACTTGATTTTATTGGGCACTGAGAAACTGCGTGATATTGGTATTATGCGCGCTATCGGGGCCAGCCCTAAAATGATACGCAGTATTTTTATGTGGGAGGCCATGGTAATTGCTACCTTAGGTATTGTATTAGGGATTTTACTGGCGTGTTTGTTATGTTGGATTATTGCCACCTTTAATATTGTGGAACTGCCCGGGGATATTTATTATTTGACGAAAGTTCCCGTGCGTATGCAATGGGTGGATATTTTAGCCGTAGTAAGCGGCAGCTATTTGATTTGTTTTGTGGCGGGATTGTACCCTGCGTTAAAAGCGTCGCGCGTACATCCTACGGATGCCATTCGGTACGGTTGATATGATAGAGCTTAAACACATTACTAAAATTTATGGACAAGGCAAAGAAGATCTGTGTGTATTAGAAGATGTTTCTTTGCGTATTGCGCGCGGCAAATTTACCGTATTACTAGGGCCTAGCGGTTCAGGCAAGAGCACGCTACTTAATTTGATTGCGATGTTAGACGATCCCACCAGTGGGCAAATTTTTGTAGACGGTAAAGAAATTACTGCTTTGAAAAAAGAGGCTGCCCGCTCTAAACTGCGCTTAACAAAAATGGGGTTTGTGTTTCAGTTTGACGGATTATTACCGGAATTTTCCCTTTTGGAAAATGTGGAACTCCCGGCCCGTATGCTTGGTAAGTCTAATCCCAAAAAAGCGCAAAAACTCTTAGAGCGTTTTGGCTTGGGGGCTATGGTTCATAAATTGCCGGCTGACCTTTCCGGCGGAGAAAAACAACGTGCCAGTATTGCGCGCGCGTTGCGTAATCATCCCATTTTATTACTGGCAGATGAACCTACCGGCAATTTAGATGCCCAGCGCAAGTTGCAAGTGTTTGAAGATTTTGCCCGTATGAGTCGGGAAGAAGGACTTACGATTTTAATGGTAACGCACGACGTACACGCCGCCGATTTTGCAGATGAGGTTTTTATCTTACAGGAAAGACGTTTGGTAAAAACCAAATAGGAGTTTTTATGGAACCCATGATTGAAACCAATACTGCATTTTTATTTATTTTTCTACTGGCCGTAGCGTTGTTTTTTCTGCGTAAATACGCCCATAATCCGTTTGAAAAAACACTCAAGCGTGCCATGGCCGGCAATGCACAAGCCCAATATGATATGGGGTATTTGTACTACTGTGGAAAACAAGTGGAGCAGAATTATACGCAAGCCTTTAATTGGTTTGATACCGCCGCCAAACAAGGAAACGTGCGAGCCATGATTGCGTTGGCTGGACTTTATAATGAAGGCAAAGGATGTGAAAAATCTCCTCGCAGGGCGTTTGAATATTATGATATGGCCGCCCAAACCGGCGATTTTGAGGCCCGCGTAAATTTAGCGGTGTGTTATTTACAGGGCACAGGAACGAGCAAAGATGAAGTTAAAGGCGCAGAGATTTTAAAAAAAGCCGCGGATGATAAGAGCCCCTTGGCGCAAACTTTACTGGCCGATTTATACGAGCGCGGTGTGGGGGTAGAAAAAGACGAAAATTTGGCCATACAGTATTACTTAAAAGCCGCCAAACAAGGCGAACCCATTGCCAAAAAGAAACTCAAGGGTATAAAAAGTAAGCGTTAGAGGGCAATTTTAAGTTTGCGGGCCAGGGCGCGTAAAATGTCTTTCTTTTGGCCCTCTTCCCCCAAACTGCGTAGGCCAAAATACACAAATTCTTGCGCTTTAACTGTATCCGGCGTAAAACCAAAAATTTCAATATAATTTAAGAACTCTACTAATTTATGCGCAGCTGCTTTATCGTGTGGGTTGCGTGCAAAGGCAAAAGCTAAAAAGGTTAATTTCTCCGTTACGGCCCGGGCTACTTTCCCGTTGGATACATCTAAACCTAGCGTTTTTACATCTTCCATGAGCTCTTCTACGTCGTTTACATTTACATCAGCGGCACGAAATTCAGCCACTAAATCTTCCGTCAGTACAAAATCGGCTACTGTAGCAAAGGTGGGGGGAATCGGTGTGCCCAATAGTTGGAGCCCACGCACGATAGGATATTGTTTTTCAAACAAATCTGCAAATACTTGGTTCGTATGGGCATCCATGCGTTTTAAAACCTGTTCTACTACCTTACGCCGCACGTCCATAAACATATGGTTTAAGGGGGTTTGGTGCTTAAATTGAGTGCGGATAAGTGTTGCACAATCTTCATATTGTTTGGTTTCAAAATAAGATTTTAGTTGTGCAAAAATAGGGTCCGGGTTTTGCGCGCCTGCCGCACAGATAATACTGGCTGTTCCTCGGCGGAAAATGGCAAAGGGAATTTCTTTTTCTTCCAGTGTAATGCGGGATTTTAACGTTATTTTGCCGTAGCAAAGTAGCAGGTTGGGGGCAGAAAGTTTGATAGGTTCATATTTAAGCACTTCGCAAGCATAAGTCCGCTGCGGATTTACGGTTTCGTCGGCCAATGTATTGATAATGTGCAAAAGAGCCATGGATTCTAAGCTGACCGCTTGCGGTTTTACGTAGCGTTCATACGCAACGGCGCCGTTTTTAATTTCGGGCAAATTGCTGGGGGCTTGCTCTAACATTTTGATAAATTGAGGTTCTAAATCTACGCCGCTTAACTCTCGGTTAAGTTCCATTGCCCGGCAGGCATATTGCATAATTTGTACGGTTTCCAACCCGCTTATTTCGTCAAAAAACCAACCGCAACTGGTGTACATTAGCTGAGCCATGCGTTGCATTTCTAACAGTTTTAAAGCATTGCTGCGGTTTTGCCATGCTTTTTCAGTAGCGTGACGCAGAAAGAATTTATGCTGTGCATCTAAAGAACGGTCTAAAATCAGTTCAATATAATCATTGCGCGCGGCCCAAACCTCTTTAAAATATTCGCGGCCTGTGTTCTCAAAGGTTTTAATCATTTCGTCGCGGATAAAATCAAGCGCGCCGCGCAAGGGCCCGCGCCATTTTTGGTGCCAAGAGCCATGCATACCGGAATTGCACCCGCAGTTTGCGCGCCAACGTTCCACCCCATGAAAGCAACTCCACGATGAATTTTCGCGAATTTGTGCCTCATACTGCGGTGGATTTTTTTCTAAAAATTCTCCATACACAGTAAGGTGTACGTCCGGTTTTTCTTGTACGGTTTTTAAGCAGTAAGCTAAAGCCATTTCGGCAAATTTTTGGTGATGCCCATACGTTTCACCGTCTGTGGCGATATG
The DNA here is from genome assembly GCA_902767385.1 of uncultured Elusimicrobium sp. Classification (GTDB taxonomy): domain Bacteria; phylum Elusimicrobiota; class Elusimicrobia; order Elusimicrobiales; family Elusimicrobiaceae; genus Avelusimicrobium. Next base: position 2,791 of record CACXHA010000080.1, on the reverse strand, counting down.
CATAAGCTGTGCCTCTTCCCCAGGGTTATATGTGCTTAGCAATCGTGAAGCAAACTTTTCCCCGGAGGAAAGCGTATCGGAAAAAGCAATTCCTTGTGAGATGGGCCCGTCATAAAAGAATAACGCAATTTTTTGCCCACTAGGCAAGTTACATAGATAAGCACGCTTGGGGTCCACGCCTGCGCCGACTTCTTGCCATTTTTCTTCCCCAATTTTGCGCACCCGCAAACATTGTCCGGGGGCTAAAATGACAAATTTCATACCGTTGGCAGCCAGTACTTCTAGTGTTTCGGTGTTGCAAGCGGTTTCGGCCAACCACAAAGCTTCGGGCTTTCGGCCAAAGCGTTTTTCAAAATCGTAAATTCCCCATTTAATTTGGGTTTCTTTATCATGTCCGTTAGCCAGTGGCAAAATCATATGATTGTATGCTTGCGCAATAGCACTTCCATGGCCGCTAAAATGTTGTTGGCTTTGGCGGTCCGCTTCTAAAATAGCTTGATATACCTCGGGCTCTTTTTCTTGCATCCAGGATAATAAAGTGGGGCCGAAGTTAAAACTGATGTGAGAATAATTATTTACTAAAGAGGTTAGTTCTTTGCGTTCATTGAGTACACGCGCCAAGGCATTGGGGGAGTAACACTCTGCACAAATGCGCGCGTTCCAATCATGGAAAGGGGAAGCACTTTCTTGCAGTTCTATTTCTTCCAGCCACGCATTTTCACGCGGAGGTTGATAGAAGTGACCATGGATGCAAAGGTATTTCATAAAATCCGTCCAAATAATGCTACAATGAGAGCAAGGGACCTTGATTTTGCCCTTTACAGGATTATACTATAATTAGTTGGTTCTTGCACGGAGGGGATTATGAAAAAAACTTTCATCATAGATACAAACGTTTTATTGCATGATGTAAACTGTTTACGCGCTTTTGATGATAACGATATTATCATCCCTATGGCGGTAATTGAAGAATTGGATGCTTTTAAAACCGAAGGGGATACCCGCGGCAAGAACGCGCGCATGGTTTCGCGTATGTTGGATGAAATGCGTAAAAAAGGGCGCCTAAATGAAGGTGTCAAGTTGGACGACGGCGGAACGCTTAAAATTGTAATGGATTTGCCCAATTCGCTTCCCTATTCCATGGCATTTAATAAGGCCGACAATGCCATTTTAAATATTGCTTACACTTTGGGGAAAAAAGAAGGTTCTTATAAGAAAAATGCCTCTCCCGTTATCGTAGTGACCAAAGATATCAATATGCGTTTAAAAGCGGAAGCTTTGGGTCTTAATGCACAAGATTACACGACCGATAAAGTCAATATGGACGAACTCTATAGCGGAGTTAGCGAGTTAGAAGTGGAACCCGGGCAAATAGATGCTTTTTATCATGATAAAAAGCTAGTCTTAGATCCTGCTCTTTTTATGCCCAATCAATTTGTGATTTTAAAAACCAACGATGGTAGCAAAAAATCGGCTATCGGCCGCGTAGCGAATAATGGCGAATTTGTACTTCGCCCGCTTTCCTCGCAGGAACCCATGGCCTGGGGAATTAAACCCTTAAATAAAGAACAACGCTTTGCGATGGAACTATTGCTAGATGACAGCCTGGATTTAGTGACTTTGGTGGGTACTGCCGGTACGGGTAAAACTCTTATTACGCTAGCGACCGGGTTGCAACGTACCATGGATGATAATGCGTACCGCCGCATGGTAGTCTGCCGTTCGATTGTTCCAGTGGGGAAGGACTTAGGGTTTTTACCGGGTACCAAAGAAGAAAAACTGGAAGCGTGGATGGGGGCTATTTACGACAATTTAGCATTTTTGGCCGATCGCAAAAATCCGGACGAAGGCGAAGAGAAAGCGCACTATTTATTAGATAGCGGAAAAATTGAAATTGCTTCCGTTACCCATATGCGCGGTCGCTCTTTGCCGGGGCAATATATGATTGTGGACGATGCCCAAAACCTTACTCCACACGAAATGAAAACAATTTTAACACGTGCCGGGGAAGGAACGAAAGTGGTTGTTACCGGGGACCCGTATCAAATTGATACACCGTATTTGGACGTGGAATCCAACGGACTTACGTACTTGGTAGATCGCTTAAAAGGCCAAAAAAATTACGGCCATATTACGTTTACCAAAACCGAGCGTAGCCGTCTGGCGGATTTGGCCGGTAAGTTATTGTAAATTATCTAATTAGTCATTAAAAACGCCTCCGTTTCAAAAAAGCGGAGGCGTTTTCTAAAGCCCACTTATCCTTTATTTCCACTCAGTAAGTAACTGAGTGGCTACGCGGCTTACAAAACTTTTAGAGTTTTCTTGACTGGCTTGTTGCAGGTGACTGCGCGCCCGCGCATAGTAACCCAGTTTTTGTTCGTTGAGCGCGCTTAGCAAAAGTGCCAATGCATTTTGGGGATGTATTTTTAAAAATTGTTGCGTTGCTTGTAAGGACTGGGCATACTGTTCCGTTTGATAGAGTCCTATTATTTTGTAAAGTTGCAAGTCCGTACGGTCCGGTGCCAATGTAAGGGCGGTATCTAAATCAGATAACGCATTTTTTGTAAGGCCTAACCCAAAGGAAGCTTTTGCGCTAATTAACCAATAATCGGGTTGCTGGGCATCTTGTGAAAGGGCCATGGAAATATGGATAAAAGCTTCTCTAAAGTTCCCCTGTTCTAAAAAAGTGGTTGCATAACGGGCTCGGTAAAGAGGCTCTGCGGTGGGATTTAACTCAAAAAACTGGTCATAGTAGGTGCGGGCTTTTGAATAAAACCCAAAGGTGCGATAG
>CACXHA010000079.1 GCA_902767385.1 uncultured Elusimicrobium sp. | reverse complement strand
ATTTTAGTAAGTTGGGGGATTGCATTCTTTGAATATTGCCTGCAAGTGCCCGCCAACCGTATCGGCAGCGATTACTTCAGCGTAACGCAACTAAAAGTCATGCAAGAGGTCATCACGCTGGCCGTATTTGCCGGGTTTAGTATGTTGTACTTCGGCGAGCGGTTTAAGTGGAATCACTTAGTCGGGTTTGTGTGTTTAGTCCTGGCGGTGTTTTTTGTATTTAAAAAGTGGTAGTGTCGCAACTATTTTTCAATCTGCTCACATTTTTATATAATAAAGTATATGACTAAAAAATTACAACCTACTTTGAAACGAGAACAAGAACCGATTATTTCTCTTTTATCTGGCACTAAAAAATACGTAAAAGACCATAAAAAACGTGTCATTACCGGTATCATTATTTTGGTGCTGTGCGCCGTGTTTGGTTATGCCTACACCGCCCACGTAAAAAAAGTACAGGAAAATTCCTGGGCCGCCTACTACAGCGCTCAAATGGCGGTAGAAAAAGACCCAACGGACCTTACAAAATTGGACGGCGTATCTATCCAATTTCCCGGAACGTTGGCCGCTCAGTATGCCCAACTTTTAAAGGGTGATATTTTGTACGCCGCTGAAAATTACGCCCAAGCCGCAGATACGTATGAGCCGCTTACCAATGCCCGTAACGAAATGCTGCGCACCGTGGCAACTTTAAGCTTAGCCGCCGCGCGCCAAGCTGCGCAAGATTACGACGGAGCTATCAAACTAATGACAAAATTTATCGGGGATAATCCCAAAAGTTTTGCCTTACCGCAAGCGTATTTTACGTTGGCATTAAGCCAAGAACTTGCTGGCAAAACTGCCGAAGCGGTAGAAACCTACCAGCAAATTTTATCCAATTACACCAAGACGTATTTTGGTGCTATAGCTAAGGATAAATTAGCCGTTTTAAATAAATAAGAAGTGCCCCGCTAATCGCATAGCGGGGATTTTTATGTAACTAAGTAGGAGACTTATGAAAAAATTATTCGTTGCCGCCATTTTGTGCGGCTTGTTAACAGACCTCTCTTATGGGGCGGGGTTTGCCTTGTACGAGTTTAGCGGTCGTTCTACCGCTATGGGTGGCGCTGTAATGGCTAACAAAGCCGAAGCTGCCAGTTTAGCTACCAACCCAGCCCTGATTACCGAATTGGACGGCACAAACATTCAGCTAGGTGCTACCGTCGTAACTGCACACGCGGAAACAACTATTGAAAATGCTTACACACATACGAGTGCAAGCCGCTCGTTAGAACGTGATGTATGGATGTTACCGAATTTGTATGTTACCCACAAATGGAGTGACGATATCAGTTTTGGTTTAGGTGCTTTTTCCCGTTATGGACTAGGTGGCACTTACAAAGACAATGGAAATTGGTACGGAAGTAACTTAGCCTACAAAGTAAAATTGGAAACTTTTTCCTTTACGCCGACGATTGCCATTAAAGCCAATGAACAACTTTCTATGGCCATGGGATTGGAAGCCATGACGATTGATTTCACACAAAATTCTCGCTACGTAGCCGACGCTCCCTATTCTTTCATTCCAAACAACAGTTATGAAATTCACGGGACCGGTGTAAGCTGGGGGGGAAACTTCTCGTTACTCTACCGCCCGGAGTGGGCCGAAAAATGGTCTATCGGAGCTTTGTATCGCAGTAAAGTAAAACAAAATTTAGACGGTTATATTCATACTTCTACCGGGAAAACTATTACAGACGTTAACGATCCCACTCAGGAAATTGTCCGCAACTCCGGTGCTGCGGGTGCTATCAACTTGCCCGACAGCATTTCTACCGGAATTTCCTTCCAAGCCACAGACGACTGGGTGTTGGAAGCCGGTATCGTAGGAACTTTTTGGAGCTCGTACGATCAGATTATTATTGAATATACCGAAGGTGACGAACAGGCTCCTACCATCCACAACCGCAAAGAATACAAAGATACCTACCGCTTAAATTTTGGTACGGAATATATGCTGACCCCCGTTTGGGCGGTGCGCGCAGGGTATGTGTTTGACAAATCTCCGATTGACAAACATGCTATGGACACACTCGTCCCTGTGGACGACCGCCACATTGCCAGCGTCGGTTTTGGTTACAAAGGCGAAACCTGGAGTGCCGACTTTGCTTACGCACACATCTTTGCACGCGACCTGACCGGAACTTCCAGTCATCAGTTTGATAACGTGCCGATGAAATACTCTAACGGACGCAGCGATATGTTTGCCTTGACTGTTGGGTATAAGTTTTAAGCAATTGCTTGTTCACTAAAACCCCCGCTTATCGGCGGGGGTTTTTTAATACGGTTCGTCATCCCGTACTTGATACGGGATCTCACCTTTTATTTAAACCTGTTCTAACAATTTTTGTACCAGGCGGGAAACTGCATACCTGGGCAACTCTTTCACCGGGATTTTAATAAATCCGTCCGGCACTTTACGCGCGGAGGGAACGACTACCTTATATATATAGGCGTAAATGATCCGGTGCGAAAGCACATGCTTAATGGGTTTAGTTTGCATGGGTTTTATACGCGTAGCCCCAAACCATTTTTTAAGTTGCGGGTCTTTTAAGCTTAATTTGCCGTCGGCCGTTTCTACAAGCGGCAACTCGTAGAGGTTCTGCCACACGTCGCCCGGTCCGCGTTGGTGTAGCCAAGTATCTTTTCCCTGTGCTACATATATATAGTGAAAATAGCGCGTGGAAATTTTTGTTTTTTGCGCCTTAACCGGGAAATTTTCTTGCATACCGGTTTTGTGCGCTTGACACACTTTGGCTAGCGGGCACGCCGTACATTGAGGCGCTTGAGGCGTACAGATAAGTGCCCCAAAATCCATAATTGCCTGGTTGTAATCGCCGGGATTTTTCTTGTCTAAGAGTTGTTGGGCCAGGGCCGCAAATTCTTTTTTGCCCTCGGTGCTATCTATGGGCGTTGCAATTTCAAACACGCGCGCAAGCACCCGGTACACATTTCCGTCCACTACCGCGTAGGGCATATTGTAAGCAATCGAGCAAATTGCCGCGGCGGTATAATCGCCCACCCCTTTAAGCGCGCGGACACCTGGATAAGTGGGGGGAAATTTGCCATGCATACTTTTGGCTGCCGCGTGCAAGTTGCGCGCGCGCGAGTAGTAGCCAAGCCCTTGCCACAATTTTAAAACTTGGTCCTGGGTGGCCGCGGCCAAAGCTGCCGGGGTAGGAAAAGTTTCCACAAACCGATTATAATAGGTAAGCCCCTGGGCCACTCGGGTTTGCTGCATGATAATTTCACACAACCAAATTTTGTAGGGGTCCCTGGTATGGCGCCAGGGCAAATCGCGCTTATTTTTTTGGTACCAGGCCAAAAGGGGGGAGGAAATGTCTTTCATACAACTATTTTACTATTTTTATAAAACCGCTTTTTTAGCAATTTACCGGCCGCAAAATTGATAGCGATTTTGCAGCAGCTATTTTGTCTAAAAATCCCATTAAAACCCGACCTCGTACGTAACCCCAAACACAAACCAATTTTAAGCGTGGGGGGAGTAAAAAATCTAACATGACATGGCGTATTAAGTTTTTAAGCCGTTTTTTAATCTCAATTTCTAATATATCCACTTAAATTTTAGTAAGATTACAAAGAATAATTGCTTTTATCTTCGTCGAGAAAACGCCTTTATCAACTTGTTTTGTCATAAAATTGACATAAATGACATAATACTTGACATAAAATAAAAAAATAGCTATTATATGTCTATAGCAAGGGATAAAACTTGTGGAAAACTTTTAAAACAAAGAGTCAAACCAATATGAATAATGCAGAAAACGACCTTTTAAAAATACGTTTACGGCTACCCAACGGAGAAGAATTTGAAGCGCAGGGACCGCGGGAATTTATTGAGCGCGAGCGCAACTACTTTTTAGCGTTAATCGGCCATGCAGCTCCCAGTGCAACCCCTATCGTTTCCGCACGAGCACCTATTCAAACGCTCACGTCACCTGCCCATAGCTCGCATACCGAAATGTATCTATGGGAAAAACTGCTCAAAGAGGACGGAAACATCCTTATCCTGCGCCATAAGGCCAAACTGCTTCCACAAGAGGTAGCCGCTTTGCTCTTGGCCGGAGCCCGGGTACTCTTAAAAAAACCGGCTTATCCGGCTTTGGAACTCGCCCGTTCCTTAATAGCCTGCGGAATCAACGAGGGCCGGCTGGACCGTTTGCTGGCTAGTGAAATTCAAGCTGGGCGGATAGTGGGGGAAGGAAATAAGCGCGGTCGCACCTATAAACTAACCAATGAAGGCTTTGCCAGAGCCTTTGTGTTGGCTGAAAAGCTACTCAAAGACTCCAATTAATCTCTATAAAACACCAAAATAGCAAATTTATAAAAGTTCTTATAAAATAAGGACTTTTATTTTTATATTATTTTTTATATTTTTTATGAATTTGACAGATAAAAAATTTTAGCAAAATCAGCGCGGAGGGGAGTATTTGCCAAAATTTATTTAACTAATGAGAATAGGTATTATGTTAAGTAATAGGGGCTTTAAAAGCTATTTTAGGTCCGCTTTAAACATTATTCAGTTTTTATGTTTTTTACTTAATTTATAAATATTTTTAGATATATTCTAATATGTTTTATAGAATATTTTT
>CACXHA010000078.1 GCA_902767385.1 uncultured Elusimicrobium sp. | reverse complement strand
CCGAATTTTAATTGTTATTTTATCTCTTTATTTTGCGTATGTTTATTTGCTTAGACGCAATTACTTTAAATTAGATGCGGCAAAAACAAACGTGCTTATTTTTGGCAGTAGCCCCACAATTACAGAGCTTGTTAAGCTCATGCGCGAAAGCCGCGGTTACCGCATTAAAGAAAAAGAGGACATCCCCCCCTCCGACAAAAAATACAACTTAAAACACATTGACGTAGTTATTGTAGGCAGCAAACTATTCCGCGAAAATCCGCAAGCGTGGGACATTGTAACCCAACAATTTATTGCCCGTGGCGCTTATGTGGACACGGATTTTAACGCGTTTGAATATGTATCCCAGCGTATTTCACGCGAGAGTGTGGAAGACAGCATGTGGGTACTACGCGGAATCGGCAATCGACACGAAAACAGCATGTATAACATGCTAAAACGCACATTGGATTTGGTACTTGCACTTGTAATGCTTCCCTTTTTGGTTCCACTAGGTTGCTTTATCTGGCTGTTGATACGCGTAATAGATAAATGTGACCCTATATTCAGTCAAAAACGTGTGGGACACTTTGGGAAAGAATTTGTGATGTATAAGTTCCGCACTATCACGCCCACCACCCAAGAGAGTGAACAAGAAACACTTACTAAAACGGGAAATTTTTTAAGACGTTTCCGCTTGGACGAAATACCGCAAATTATTAACGTGCTCAAGGGGGAATTGTCTTTTGTGGGGCCGCGCCCGTTATGGGTGGGTGAATATGCATTGTTAAATGCCAATATTCCCAATCACCATATCCGCAGTATTGCCAAACCAGGGATTACCGGTTGGGCACAACTTAATTTTAAAGCCCCCCCCAATTATAAAACAAAAAACGGGAATAAAAACCTCATTGAAAAAGCTGCATTTGATGCTGCTTTTACCCGATTTTCTTACGATGTATGGTACATTAAAAACCATACGATTATGCTAGATATTGAAATTATGGTCAAAACCGGACTACGAATGTTTATTAAAGACTCGCATGTAGTCTCTTAATCAACGAGGAGAAACCAATGAAAAAATGGAGTATTTGGATACTAATGGCCCTGTTAGCGGCTTTACCTCTTACCGCACAGGAATTCCCGCTTTGTGTATATGGTGCAAATGATACCAGTGATTTAAAAATAATCAAAGAAGCTGGTTTTACTTGCTTGCAAACGTATAAACAAGACCCGCAAACGTTGCAAAAATTAGCTAAAGAAGCAAAAAAACAGGGGCTAAAAGTGATATTTTACCCCAATAAGGTATTGGGAACCAAATATGAGAAAAAAGCCCAAAAATGGCCGATTTTAGCTTGGTATTTGGTAGATGAGCCCGAAGTGCATAAATGGAGCCGCGAACGGGTACAAGAAGCACACTCCGCTACCAAAAAAGCATTCCCCGAGCATAAAACTGCATTAGTGATTAGTGAAGGGCGTACTTACCCCACCTTTTGTGATTTGCCCGATATTATGATGGTAGACTGGTACCCCGTGCCGCACTATCCACTAGAAACATTTGGAGACCAGGTCAGTTATCTGCGCGAAGAAATGGAAAAGCACCACGTACAAAAGCACCCCGCATGGGGAGTGGTACAAATTTTTGACTGGAAACATTATAAACAATATCGGCCGGATAATGACCGGATTGGGCGCTTCCCAACGGAAGATGAAATACGCTTTATGAGTTATGATGGAATCTTTAACGGAGCGGACGGGTTATTCTTTTTTACCTTTAACTATCTAAAAGAGCCCATGTATAAAAGTGCGCCTGAATATTGGCAACGGGTAAAAAATGTAGTACAGGAACTAGCGCAATTTAAACTTGTTTTAGAACAGGGAACACTGGTAAATAACCCGGTACGGGTACGCGAACCCTTGCGTATGAAAAGCTGGCAATATCAAGGGCATACGTATAGTTTATTAGAAAATATTGATGATAAACCGCGTAAAGTGCCGTCTGCCTTACTTAAAGACGATTACCAAATCCTATACGGACAGGAAAAAACAAAGAAAATTCCTCCGTATAGTGTGTGGATCCTCAAGAAATAACGTTTTAAGTAAATCATACGACAAAAGAGGCAGTCCTCTAATGGGCTACCTCTATAGAAATCAAGTAACATAAAACGTAAAGCTTTTATTTAGTCTTCCGATTTTTTCGAGCTTTTGGCTCAAGTGTAACAATGGATGTTTCTGCCGCTTCAACAAAGGCAAGAATTTCTGCATTTATATCTTCATCCAAAGCAACGTCTTTAGATTTATTGACATTTGTAATTTTTTGTGTTTGAACAACGCCGATAACCGCGGCAGGAAGGAAAGGACGTACATGTTGACGTATGTCTTTCATAGAAACAGAAGCCCCGGCCGATAATTCTACCGTGCGCCCGTTACTATCCGTTATTTTAACACCGTTTCCTTTTATAATCCGGACCGCTTGCGTACTGGGTTGCACCAAAAACACAACCGGACCGGGAACCGAAATGGTTCCATCCCCCACTTTTACACCTTTCAAATTTTGGCCTTTTAGTACGATTCCATCTTTTGAGGAAGATTCCAAAACAACTGTTTGACCGGCAGGAACAAACACCGGAACCCCTGCATACGTATTTGTAGTGCCTTTAGCTGCTGGTGTAGATTTTACACTCGTTATGTTACCAGCCGCACGGATAGGAACTACCACAAAACCCAATGCAACGGTAGCCAATAATACAGCAATTTTTTTCATGTAGACTCTCCTCTTCAAAGCACACACAAAATTGATGAAAAACCCCGGACTTGCGCCCGGGGTATATACAAAACTAAGCTACCCAAGGTGTAATTAACGACCCGGAGCAGAGTGGCTCAACGTATCCTCTACGTCTTCCACGGTTTGTTCAATGGCAGTTTCCGAAGGCGTTGTAGCCGCTACAAAAGCTGGGATAACATCTTCTTCGGTAATGAGTCCTTCTTCTACAGCAGCTTGAGCTTCCGCACGAGCCGCATCTTGCATTTCTTTTACCGTTTTAGAATTAATACGAGCATCGGCAGTAGAAATAGCTCCACCTTGCTCAACCGTAGCACTGTGACCATCTCGGTCGATAATAGTTAATTCTTCTCCTTTGTTTAAGAAAGCGATATTAGAAGCAGGATCATAGGACAAAATAGTGTATCCCTTTGTGTACACAGAAGAACCATTGATTTTAACGTTTTCTAAATTTAAACCACGAAGCACGATATAACCGTTATCGCGTTTACCCACAATGACCGTTTGGCCTTGGGGAACTTCAATGGTCGTACCTTCATAATTAACGGTCGTCCCTTGGACAATTTTAGAATTTTTGATTTTTTTGCCAGAAAAGCCCGGGGCCGCTACAGCGAACGTGCTACCTAACAACACTAATGTACAAACAGCTGCAACTAATTTTTTCATTTTAACTACGCTCCTTAAGTTTTTACTCAATACAACCGAGATTCTTCTACTACCTAATAACAGTAAGAAATATTCTCTACTGTTTATTTTATCATAAATTTTATAAATCGTGCAGATTTATAAAATCTCTCGGAGAGGGAGGGATTCGAACCCTCGATACGGGAATTAGCCCGTATAACGGTTTAGCAAACCGCCGCTTTCGGCCTCTCAGCCACCTCTCCAATAACAGCCTTATTTTATCAAATTTTCAAAACTCTGTTCAAGCCCTTTTTGTAACGGAGTAAAGACCTGACCGGTAAGATTACGCCATTTTTGACCGGAACATATCCAATGCCCAGGGACAATGGCTTCGGTTACTTTGTCATAATTAAGCGCAGGATGCACTCCAAATATTTGCGCACACCGCTCATATATCCATGCTGCAGAACGCATCATCCACACCGGTGCATTGGGCATGAAGGGTTTGCGTACATGCATAGCTTGGGCCATGTGGGAAATAAAATAATCCCAGGTATAGTCCATAGGTTCTGCCACAAAGTAAGTTTGTCCGTTAGTATCCGGACGAACATAGGCTTGATAAAGAGCTTCTACCAAATCTGTTACGTACACGAAACTGAAATATCCGTTTCCCGACGTATTAACCATAAGTCCGCGCTTAACCCAAGAGGCAATTTTAGACACACCCGAGTCATTTTTACCATATACAATCGGCGGACGTATAATCGTCCATTTTACTGTGCTCTTTAAACTGGGAATTTGTTTTTCCCCTTCTAACTTGGTGCGTCCATAATCTGAAACCGGAAAGCAAGGCATTTCTTCTAAACGTGGGTGGGCCGGATCCGTAGCGAATCCGCTGGCTGCTAAACTGGATACATGTACAAATGTTTTAACGGAAGAGGTTTGGTTGACTGCTTGGACAAGATTTTTAACGGGGGTAACATTTCCTCTTTCAAAATCTTGATAATTAAACCCAAAAATAGCACCCGCCAAATTAAATACACCTTCACAACCGACGAGCGCATTTTTTAAAGAAAATACATCCGTGTAATCCGCTTGCACCAATGAAACAGATGGATTGGCAGGACGGGATACCGCTCGACGGGTAAGGATGCACACCTGATAACCTTCGCGCAGTAATTTGTCGGTAAGGGCACGCCCGATAAAACCATTTCCCCCTGTAATTAAAACCGTAGGTTTCATTTATCTTCTACCACAACTTCTAATTTTTGTTTAGCTTTGCGAACTGCTTTTTTAGCTGCCTCTTCAGCCGCCTTTTTTGCAGCTTCTTCGGCTGTTTCTTTAGGATCTTTCTGGTTGACAAAATTTTTCTCACTGCGGGCATCGCGCTTATCAAAAGCGAAGTTAAAGGTAAATTTATCCAAACCGCGTTTTAAATCTGCTCCGGTGGGAAATTGTCCATATTTTAGCTGATTAATGGGCGAGACTTTTTCATCTTGCGGGAGGTACCACAACAAGGAAAACATAATCCCCAAAAACAATACAAAAGTTAAAAAGCGGTTAATTCCATCAAAACGGTACAATCCAAACAAACTACCCACTACGGACGTAATCAAAATAACACCCGTCCATACCAAGATAATCGTACCCGCAAAGGTCCAGCCGGACGACCCGAAATCCGGGAAGCAAATCATAACCAAAAGCACACACAATATCAACATGAAGAAGCGAGATATTCCTGTCATATTATTTCTCCTGTTTGAACTCCACACTTACGGTAAGTTCGTCTTTTTCATAATACATCGGCAGGGGCGCAAAAGGCCCTGCATTTATAACCGCCGAAGTAGCGGCAAAGTCAAACGTATCGTCTTTAGAAGACCGTTCCACCTTCAAATTCTTAATTTTACCATCCCGCGCTATTGCAAAGGACACTAACGCAGAAAGCAAATTGCCTACCGGACGGCGTTTTTCCCACTCAATCCATAAAGAATTGCGCACCTGCGTAATATACCAAGGGTATGGGAAATTGGCAAAATCCGTTGTAATATTGCCCCCCTCAAATTCCGCTGTTTGGGAGGATTCGTCTTCCGCCAGTACACTGGGAGCCTCTAAAGATTTTGTTTCTTGGGCCGCAGGCGCGGGGGCAGGCTTGGAAGTGTTTTGTTTTTTAGTAGAAATCTCCGTTTTAGACACGTAAGCTTTTTGAGCGGGGACAGGCTCGGGCTTGGCAACAGCCGTCTGGGCAGGCGCCGGAACCGCCACTTGCGTTTTGACAGTTTGCGGTACGGTAACAGCTTGTACCTTACTATTTCCAATAAAATCAATCGTATAGGTGGCACTGGGTTTTTTTACACCCGGAGCCAAAAGCAATATAACACACAAGGCCGCTAATGCGTGCAACCCGCCCGAATATACCAAGTACCAATTCATTAGTTTTTCGTTAACACTCCAATCCCCAATTTGGCGGCACCTAATTTTTTAGCGATGTCAAACACATCCACCACTTGTTGAACCGGCACATTCTTATCCGCTTCTACCAAAATAGTTTTTTTATTGGCTTTCCCTAAGCGCAAGATGAGTTCTCTTTCTAAATCTGCGACTGCTATTTTTTTATCCAATACGGTAACTGTTCCATTTTTTTGGATTTCAATACGCACGACATCGTCGTCCGTCTGGGTATTAATCGCGTTGGATTTAGGCAAATCTACAGTTAATTGCATTTGCACCAAAAGAGGACTCATGACCATAAAGATAATTAGCAAAATAAGCGTAATATCTATAAACGGTACCATATTAATGTCCGCCATAAGGTGGCGTTGTCTTCGGCGAGTAGTCATTAAAATTCGTCCTTAGTAGATTGGTTATAAATAAAATCTTGCGCCATGCTTTCTAGTTCTTGTGAGAAATAGGTGGTTTTAGACAAGAAATAGTTATAAGCAATCACGGCCGGAATAGCTACAAAGAGCCCAGCTGCGGTATTTACCAACGCTTCGGCAATACCTGCAGCTACCACAGAAGCTCCACCGGCAGTCGCCGTATTGGCAGACAAATCTTTAAACGCATGCATAACCCCAATGACCGTACCAAATAGTCCAATAAACGGAGTAATGCTTCCCAATGTACCCAAAATAGAAAGACGACGTTGAAGCTTAGCTGTTTCAAAATCAATGACCCCATCGGCTATTTTTTCAATATCTTTGCGAGAGCGATTACGCTCTTTGCATAAGCGCATTAGTAAGGCTGCTGCCGGAGTATTTTTAATGGCTTCTTTACGGCACGCGTCTTCTATTTTGGAATAGTTCCCCGTCTGCAAAGCTTGACGACAATACGCCAGTAAACGGTGCGAATAATTGATAGCACGGCGCAAACGGAAGTAACGCTCTAAAATAACCGAAATAGAATAAACCGAAAGTAAAATAAGAATAATTAAAATCGGTCCGCCAGCTGCTAATAGCTCCCGTACACCTGAAATGCTTGAAAAGTTCATAAGTTTCTCCTTAACCCTGTTACATAAAAATAATACAAATTTGTACTACCACGTTGGTCAATAGACCCGCCGTTACATCATCAAAAACAATCCCAAAGGCATTTTCCATTTTGTCAAATGTCTTTACCAAAGCCGGTTTAATCGTGTCAAACGTGCGAAACAATACAAACGTCACCAACAAATAAGGCCAGCTGTGCGGCAAAAATGCCATTGCCGTAATATACCCAGCCATTTCGTCAATCACTATTTTAGGATTATCATGACCGGTATAACCCTTAAATTTTACTTTTTTACACACCCATACAGCAAGCACCCAAAAACCAAGCATATATACCAAATAAAGTACAGGATCTTCGGGTGCAATAAGTACCAACGGAATACCCCACAAGGTACCCAAAAAGCCTGCCCCGGTATTTTTTTTAAATTTGATAATTTTAGATGGCAAATAACTGATAAACAACCCGGTTGCCAACGCTTGCCAGATTATTTGCATGGTAAACTCCAAGATTTTTTAAGTAAATCCCAATTATTGCGCAAGTAGGAAATGGCACTAATCCACGTAATTACCGCGGCAATAGCCGTAACCGTGTAAGGGAATTTAATAAGCGTAACAAAACTCATCCAACACACTTTTTGCATCGGTCCATGGAGCAAATGGGCTAGGTGCATAAGCACAATAACAAAGAAAATCACACCGATAGCGGACATTTGCACTACCGTTTTAAATTTGCCCCAACGCTCCGCTGCCATGACTTTGCCGTCTAAAGCGGCGATGGCTCTTAAGTTAGATACCATCAGTTCACGCAACAAAATGAGAAATACGGCCCAAATGGGCACGTTTAACGGACGGATAGCCACGAAAGCAAAAAAGGCCGCTATCACTAAAATCTTGTCCACAAACGGGTCCACAATTGCCCCAAACGGGGTAATGGTATTGGTTTCCCGCGCAATTTTGCCGTCCACCCAGTCGGTACTGGCCGCTAAAATAAAAATAGCTGTAGCTATAAAACGTGCCCACCAAAACGGCAATAAAATAAAAGCAAACATTACTAGCGAAAGCGCCGCACGCAACAGCGTAATTTTATTAGCTAAGGTCATCATTTAAAAAGTCCCCCTTGGCGGAAGGTATCAAAGGCAAGTGTTTGGTTTTTTTGCGTGTCTACCAATACGGCTTCTGTTTCCATCAAATTCGAAACAATTTTAATTTTTTGCGGAAAATAATCTTGCTCGCTCAGTGTTAAATAAAGCGTATATTTCTCCCCCTCTTTGGGTGTTAACTCCAAGAGATAGGGTTCTTTAAGGGTGGCATGGTGGCGGGCTAACAGGGCAGTATAGTTGCCAAAATCAAATAGCGCTTGATTGGGTTGCCCTTGTTGCCATTCTTGCCAAGAAAGGGTAGTAATTTCATGACCTTGACCGTCTAAAATTAAAATTTGTTTTTTGTCCGTAATGGCCATTTGCTCCGTCTTGCCGTCATCATCTGTGGTGTCCAAGCGCAACATATTTTTGGTTTTATCGTAGTATAATACCCCTTGCGACTTGCTTACCGGTACCCCGTCATACTGCGCGGTTTGTTCAAAGTGCGTTTTTAAAAATTGAAGTTTTTTATCCCACGCTTTAACTTGAAGCAATACTTCGTTAGGATAATGCGTTTTGGAGGGGCTTGTTTTAGCCTGTTGCCCCTCTGCGGGCGCAGATACAGGTTGAGAGACGGGCTTTTCTTCTTCTGTTTTTTGTGCGGTAGGCGGCAGGACCGGCTCTTGTACAACAATGGTTTCAGTTACTTTGGCCGGTTGGGATTCTTCTTTTTGAGAACAAGCCGCCAAGCAAGCACACGCTAATAACAAGCTCATAAATTTATTTGTAAACAGTTTCATATTCGGGCTCTTTATAATCCTTTTCGTAAGGTAAGCTATTCATTTCTTCAATCGCACTATCAATCAAATCGTAGTGAATTTCCCAACGGTTGGAGCCTTCGGGTTTAGTAATAAAACCGCGCATTTCCAAAACACTTAAAATGTTGGTAGCGCGAGCTGACGAACCGAAATGGGCTTTAAGTAAATCCTGCGATACACGACGGCGCTCTTTGATAAGATTAAGCGCTTGCAAAATTTCTTCGGGCTTAGTTCCCAGTCCGTCTTGCGGGCGCATACCGGGTTGTTGTTCTTGTACAATTTGCACCGGATAATCCGGGCCACCCTGGGCACGCAAGAAGTCCGCCACCGCCTTAATTTCATCAGGCGACACATACGCTCCTTGGATACGCAAAGGTGTTTGCGTGGAAGAATCCAGCAAAAGCATATCGCCGCGCCCCAGTAAATTCTCTGCACCAACAGAATCTAAAATAACTTTAGAATCAATACCCGAAGCTACCTGTAAAGCAATGCGCGAGGGCATATTAGCTTTAATAATCCCCGTTACTACTTTCACAGAGGGGCGTTGCGTGCATAAAATGAGGTGAATCCCCATGGCGCGGCCCATCTGCGCCAAACGTTGTACGGAGTCTTCAATGGAAGCTTTGGTTTGTAACATAAGGTCTGCCATTTCGTCAATAATGACAAACACGTAAAACATTTTTTCTTCGTTGTTTTCTTTGGCCCACTCGTTGTATCCTTCAATATTTTTAACCTTGGCCAATTGGCACATATCCAAACGCTTTTCCATTACTTTTACGAGCATTTGCAGCGACTTAGCTGCATCGTTAGGTTTGGTGATAATATCCGCATCATCGCACGAAGTTTTGGGATCATACAAGTATGGGATTCCTTCGTACAGTGTAAGTTCTACGCGTTTGGGGTCAATCATTAAAAATTTAACTTCATCAGGTTTATGCTTAAAGAGCAAGGACATAATAATTGTATGCAAACAAATGGACTTACCGCTATTGGTAGCCCCGGCAATTAAAATGTGTGGCCACTTCTCCGCAACAGTGGCCGCCGGATCTCCGTTGGCATGACGGCCTAAGGCAATTGGAAGCACCGCCTTAGAGTGCGCATATACGGGAGACTGTAAAATTTCCTTCATGGTTACCATGACGGATTTATCGTTTGGAATTTCAAAGCCGACGGTGCTTTTGCCCGGAATAGGAGCTTGCACGCGGATAGAGCGTGCTTGCATACTGGCCTGAATATCCTGCGTGAGCGCGGTAATAGAGGACATTTTTACACCGGCATCGGGCTGGATTTCGTAACGGGTTACAACAGGACCCGGGGAAACACCGGTTACATGGGCACCAATTTCAAAATTTTTCAAGGTATCTTCCAAGCGTTTGGTGGCCTTAGCAATTTCCGCATCGGACGGACCTACCAAGCCGTCGCCTACCGGGTCATTAAGAAGTGCCAAAGAGGGCAGTTCAAAAGTTTCCGGATCAAATTTTTTCACTTCGTGGGAGGAAGTACCATCCTCCCCTTGCGGCTCTTTGACGGCTTTTTTACGGGAAGGTTCTTCTTGGCGGGGAAGTTCCGTAATCGGTTCGGCCACCGGTCGGCGAATTTCGGGCTGAGCAGGACGGCGTATTTCCGGCAAGTCATGCACCTCTTCGGCTACCGGGCGGTTTTCAGCTTGTTCGGCTTTTTCTTTAATTTCTTGCTTGCCTTCGGCCACTTTTTGTTTAAGCTCCGCGCGGGACTCCATCCACCCTTCAAAATCGTTTTGTACCAGTTGGGCAAGTTTTTTAACCACTACCGACCAAGGAATTGCAATTAAAATATGAACTCCCACCAACACAAACGCTAACGAAAATAAAGCAGCCCCTACCGAACCGACCACCCCTTTCAAAGCGAAAAATACTTTTTCCCCCACAATTCCGCCGGAAATAAGTGAATCCGTGAAAATCTGCCGCAAACAGGTACATACGCTGGAAAAACCGCTCAAAGTAATTGTAGTACCCAACAAGAAGAATAGGAAAGAGGCGCTTTTATTACGAATGGTTTGTACAAGCCAATATCCTAAAAATAAAGGAAGCAGACCGGCGGAGGCCCCTAAAAGTTGGCGTAATTCACGTGCAATAGAAACCCCTAATTTACCGCTGGAAGCGTGAAACCATAAAATAGCACACAACCACACGCACAGCGTACCTACCAAAATGTAGAGAGCCGTACGCAACCAAGCGTAGTTTTGCTTAGCGGAAGCTTTCTTTTTTGTTTTTTTATGCGTGTAGTAGTAGCGCGGCATATACGGTTATTTTACATTTTTTAGGGAAACGTGTGTAGGAAAATTTATAACACGAAAGAGCCCCTTCTTTAAGTGGAAACAAAAACCATATAAAAGGGGTGCCCCGGGGAGACGAGGGTGCCCGGGGCGGAAGGTTTAGAGAATTTGTGCCGGATATTTCATCCAACCAATTCTACATGTTTACCAATACGTGCCATCCCATTGCT
>CACXHA010000077.1 GCA_902767385.1 uncultured Elusimicrobium sp. | reverse complement strand
TGGGCGGGAAGGGAGTTGAACCCTTAAGGACTTTCGTCCATACGGTCCTGAGCCGTACGCGTCTGCCATTCCGCCACTCGCCCACGTGGTTATATTATAGGAAATGCAAAAATAAATGTAAAGCAATTTTTATCTCTTTGTATCCCCGTGTTTTTGTTGTCAAAAGCCCACGTATACTCCCCCTGTAACCAAATAATTCCTCAAAATGATATAATGGTAGATATGATAGATCGCATTAAACGTTTAGAAACGCTCTTTTTAGAGGAAATTAACACCTTAATTACCAAAATGGCTGCTCAAGGAAATTTGGGCGGAATTGTAACGATTACCGCCGTACATGTGGCTAAAGATTTAGCAAGTGCCAAAGTATATTTTTCCGTATTTGGGGGCCCCGAAGACCGCCAAAAAACGCAAGAAGCCCTTTCTCTCTTGCGTAAAGAAATCGGCGCACAACTGCGCGGACGGTTACATTTAAAACGGATTCCCTCTTTTACCTTTGAATACGACGATACCCCTGAAAAAGCGGCCCGCGTAGAGTCTATTTTCCAAATTATCAACAAGGAAAAACAAGCATGAAAAAGAAATTGCAGAGTTTGCAAGAAATTTGGCAGGCGCTGCATAGTGGCAAAAATTTCTTTATTGCCGGGCATTTAAACCCGGACGGGGATTCTTTGGGTTGTACGCTGGCCCTCAAATCACTGCTTGAACGCATGGGCAAAAAAGTGTACGCTTATGCCGCCCCCACCCTTGGGAGTGATTTGCAGTTTCTACCCGGCTTAAAAAAAATTCATCTTGGAAAACTACCTAAAAAAGCCAATTTTGATACCGTCATTTTGTTGGAATGTTCGGACCGTAAACGCGGAGGAGATTTAGAATTTATTTTACGTCAGGCCCGCACACTTATTAACATAGACCACCACTTGATAAGTGACACCTACGGTACTGTAAATTATGTAGATGCACAAGCTTCCAGCACCGCCGAAATTATTTTTCAATTGTTTGAAGAATCCAGCGGAGAATTTTTACCCACTCCCGATGAAGCCACCTGCCTTTATACCGGCGTAGCAACCGATACGGGCCGTTTTGTGCACTCCAATACTACCGCAGAAGCGTTGCGGGTTGCCTCGGCCCTGGTAGCGTTGGGGGCGAACATTGCTCAGGTAAACCAAGAAATTTATTTTACAAAACCTTATATTGAGCTTAAGTTACAAGGCCTTGCCTTAGAAAAAATGCAACTGCATTTCAATAATAAATACAGCGAAATTATTTTAACCCGCTATGATTTTGAGGCATTGGGAGCGACCCCTTCACAAACACAAGGGATTGTCAGCCAACCTACTATGATACCGGGAGTAGAGGTTTCCGCTCTTATCAAAGAAGAACCGGACAAAATTTCTGTTAATTTGCGTTCCCGCACCAACGTAGATGTAAGTAAAATTGCCCAAAAATTCGGCGGCGGCGGTCACGCACGCGCAGCCGGCTTTAAAGTAACAGACCAACCAGTGGAAAAAGTAGCCGAAAAATTGGCAAATGTGGTAGCAAATGTCGTTAAAAAACTTGCCTAAACCGCAAAAAAGCGGATTTTTGTTAATAGACAAACCGGCGGACTTTTCTTCGCACGATATCATTGCGATTGCCCGGCGTATTTTACACACCAAAACCATCGGGCATAGCGGCACACTAGACCCCATGGCTACGGGGTTACTAATCCTGCTCATTGGGCGCGAAGCTACCAAACAACAAACCCATTTTTTACAGCTTTCCAAAACCTATCAGGCCGTACTCAAATTGGGCGAAGAAACCGACACCTGGGACCGCTACGGTAATCACGTAAGTTCCGCTAACGTTCCTTCTATTTCCGCCCCGCAATTACAAGCAGCCGTTCAAAAATTATCCGGTAAAATTTTGCAACAAATTCCCCCCTTTAGTGCAAAAAAAATTAAAGGTAAAAAGATGTATGATTTGGCCCGCAAAGGGATTGAATTGCAGCCCCGCTTTAGTGAAGTAACTGTCGCGTGGAATGACGTTATCCAACGCGGCCCCACCGAAATTTCGTTTACACTAACGGGATCTTGCGGCACCTACGTACGCGCTTTAGGCCATATGTTAGCCAAAGAATTAGGTACGGTGGGCCACTTAGCTCAACTGCGCCGCGTTGCTATCGGGCCCTATTTAGTAACCCAAGCTTTTGACGGAAATTTACTCAAATCTTGCGAAACGGACGCTTTATACCAACAGGTGCAAACTTTATGAAAAATTTAATCACAATCGGCACTTTCGACGGGATTCATTTGGGGCACCAACATTTATTTAATCTGTTGGAAACGCGCGCCGTACGCCACCAATTAAAACCGTTGGTATTATACTTTCCGCTCCCCCCCAAAACGTTGTTAAGCCCCCGCCCGGAAATGAGCGTACTTACAGGGCCGGAAGAAAAAAAGAAACTTTTTAAAAAAATGGGGTTACGCGCCCAAGCATTAGACTTTATGAAAGTGCGCTCATTATCCCCCCAACAATTTTTTAACCGTCTGGTAAGCCATTTCTCGTGTGCAGGGCTACTGATTGGGGCAGATTTCGCCTTTGGCAAAAACCGCGAAGGATCGGCCGTATTTTTACGTGAAGTGTGCGCTCAAAAAAATATTCCGTTTGAGGTAGCCCCTTTTTACAAAGAGGAATTTGAAAAGATTTCTTCCTCTTTAATCCGCAAAATTTTAGCACAGGGCAATATCCCGCGTGCCAATGCGCTGTTGGGCCGGCCCTACGAATTAACCGGTACCGTAATCCCCGGTTACAAACTGGGCCGCAAACTGGGTTACCCTACCGCTAATTTAGACACCGGTATTTATAAAATTTTACCGCTAGGTGTTTTTGCGGTAAAGGTGCGGGTAGGCACTAAAATCTACGACGGATTTTGCAACATTGGGTTCCGCCCCACCATAAACACGTTAGACTCTCTTTTACCGTTGGTAGAAGTACATATTTTTGATTTTAAACAAAGTATTTACGGGCGTAAAATTACCGTTTGGTTCCTTCAAAAGTTGCGTGATGAAACTAAGTTCGACAGTTTGGAAGCTCTCAAAACACAACTGGCCAAAGACAAACAACAGGCCCGCTTTTTGTTACAAAATACCGCGTGGCCCAACCTGTAAAAATTCCTATTTTTAATATCTAAAACCATTCCCGGCAAATTTCTTAAATATGCTACACTATAACTATGGACTGTGAAATGTATGATGTAATTATAGTGGGGGCCGGGGCAAGCGGCCTGTTGTGTGCTTTGGAATGTGCCCGCGCCGGCTTGCATACACTGGTGTTAGAAAAAAGCCAACAACCCGGACGCAAAGTATTAGTAAGCGGTAACGGGCGCTGCAATCTAACCAACCGTTATGTTTCTCCCGCCAGTTACCATGCAGATCCAGCCTTGATTGAAACCGCTTTAAAACATTTTTCTTTTGAAGATTGCCTACGTTATTTTAAAGATTTAGGAGTTCTTTTAACCGAAGAAGCACAAGGACGTATTTTCCCCGCCACCGGTAAATCCAGCGCCATTGTAGAAACGCTGAAATTAGCCCTTAAAGAAGAAGAAGTTGAGATTAAATGTAACGTAGAAATCACTCAAATCAAGGCAGCCGCCGCACAATTTATTTTAACTTCCAAAGAAAAAGATGTGTGGCACACACGCAAGGTAGTTTTAGCTTGCGGCTCATGTGCTTATCCGCAAGTGACCGGAACAACCCGCGGCTATGAACTGGCCCAATCTGTCGGGCACCATCTGGTGCAACCGTTACCGGCACTAAGCGGATTATGTTTGAAAGAACGCGCATTTACCCGTTTATCCGGCGTAAAATGTCAGGTACGCACTACCGTTACGTCTAATCCGCAAGCCCAAGCGGAAGGGGAACTCATTTTTACCAATTACGGCGTTAATGGTCCTGCGGCACTAAACATTAGCTCCGCCGTTTCGCGGGCACTAACAAACGGCCCTGTTTCCATTACTATTAATTTTTTACCTCATTTACAAAACCAGACCGTTTTTTGGCAGGAACGCCTGAAACAGTTTGGCTTTCGTAAACCCAAAGATTTTTTTGCTGGACTCCTACAAGAAAATATCATTAATTTACTGCTAGATTTCCGCGGAGTTAAAAAAAATACACCTATGGCGGAACAATCCGCTACCGCTTTATTTGAAACCCTCTGTGCCTGGCCGGCTACGGTTACAGCTTTACGCCCGTGGCAAGAAGCCATGGCCGTCACCGGGGGTGTAAAAACCAGCGAAATAAACTATAATACTTTTGAATCCCGCATTTGCCCTGGGTTGTATTTAACCGGAGAATTATTAGATGTAGATGGCAAAAGCGGCGGATACAATTTACATTTTGCTTGGGCCTCTGCTTTTGCCGCCGCTCAAGCACTTAAGGAGAAGTAACTATGTCAGAAATTGTCCGCAAGACCGCCAGTACCAACGATCCTTTAAACATAGGTTTTACACGCACCTATTTTGTAGACGGCAAAGAAGTATATAAAGAGGAATTAGACCAAAATTTAGATATTAAACAATCTGCCGGAAAACTGCCAGACGGAACCGTAAAAGAATTTTTTGAAAACGGTAAATTGTATTTTGAGTGCGAAGTGAAAGATGGTCAACGCGACGGCGTGTGCCGCATTTATTTTGATAACGGAAAAATTAATATTGAAAAAAACTATAAAAAAGGCGTTTTGGACGGCGATGTAAAAGTCTACCACCCAACCGGCAAACTCTATAAAGAATTTCATTACACGTTAGACGTACAAGACGGCAAACAAATCAAATATTACCCTGACGGCAAATTTTTGGAAGTGTCCGAATTTCGCAAAGGGTACCTAAACGGCGAAAGTAAAATTTACACTCCCGAAGGAAATTTACGCAGCGAATGCAACTATAAAAACGATAAAATTGTAGGGGACAAAATTATCTATCATCCCAACGGGAACATTGCCCTTATTTCCCCCCACAAAGACGGCAAACCCCATGGGGTAACCAAAAAATTTAACGAGCAAGGCAAACTGATTGAAGAGTGGTTTTTTGAAGACGGCGTATTAACCCTCAAAAAAACCCACCACGAATAACACCTTCCTACACCCCGCGTAAAAGCGGGGTGTGTTTTAGGATATTTGCATTTTTGATAGAATAGTAAGTATGACTACACTTAAAACAATTTTCTTTGGAACTCCGCAACTGTCCGTACCTTATTTAGAATTAGTCCGCACGATGACGGATTTGCAACTGGCCGTTACGCAAGCCGACAAACCCCGCGGACGCGGCATGGAAATTTCCCCTTGCCCTGTTAAAACACGGGCGTTAGAACTGGGCATCCCCATATTATCGACCGAAAAATTAAAAGATGATTTTGACAAAATTGCCGCTACCCCGTTTGATTTGGGAATTGCCGTAGCATACGGAAAAATTTTCCGCCCGGATTTTTTGGCACTACCCAAACTGGGTATTTTAAATGTGCATTTTTCACTACTGCCCAAATTACGCGGCGCAGCCCCCGTACAACAAGCTCTTATCCAAGGGTATACAAAAACCGGAATTTCGGTGTTTTGGATTCGGCCCGGCATGGACGACGGTCCGCTATTTTTGCAAAAAGAAATAGCCATTGACCCGCAAGATAATGCTCAAACACTTTTTGAAAAACTAATTCCACTGGGATTAGAAGGCCTCAAAGAAGTACTAACTCGTTTACAAAACGCAGAAATGGTACAAACCCCGCAAGTAGGAGAACCGACCACAGCCCCCATGCTTCAAAAAGAGGAGGCTCTACTATGCCCCACAGATTTAACTGCCGAGCAACTGCACAACCGGGTACGCGGCCTGGCTTGTGGACCAAAGCCGAAAATTCCCTTTTTGCATAATGGCAAGTTGGAGTGGGTACAAGTATTGCGTACACAGTTGGCTGTTCAACCCGCTGATGCCCAACCGGGCACCTTACTTTCTATTGAACACACTAACGGAATTTTAGTAAAATGTAAAGAGGGTTGTGTGTGGCTAGTACAAGTGCAGCCTGCCGGTAAAAAACCCATGTCCGCGGTTGATTTTGCCCATGGGCGCAACCTAAAACTAAATGAGCGGACCTTTATAAAAAATGCCGAATAACGAAGACAGTTTTGAAGATTTTTTAAGTACCAACAAAAAACCTAGCCGTTTTAAATGGCTTGTGCTGTTAATGGTTTGTTTGTTTTTTACGGGGCTGATTATTGTATCGGCGGACTGGGTATTAGGGGCTTTAATCCATACTCGCAAAGAAGTAACCGTGCCCGATTTAACTAAAAAGCCCGTCTCACAGGCCTTGGGGCTTTTGGCCCAACAAAATTTAGCCGCCAAACAAGCCGGTGTGGAATTTGATGAAGATGTTCCTCCGGGTTCGGTATTGCGGCAGATTCCTTCCGCCGGTTCCAAAGTGCGGGAGGGGCGTATTATTCGCGTATGGATTAGCCAGGGTGACGAAATGGTATTTGTCCCTAACACCGTTGGTAAGACACTGCGTGAAGCGCAGTTGGCTATCCGCCAAGCCGGGCTTAACGTGACCAAAGTAGAAAATGCCTATTCTCTCACGATTGCCAAAGGCTCCGTCATCACCCAAAATCCGGCCGCAGACAGTATGGTTCAAAAAGGAACCGCAGTGGCTTTGGTATCGTCCAATGGTATGCCACCGGCTAGTGTTATTTTAGTACCTAATTTTAAAGGCAAGAAACTGGCTCAAGCTACCCTGTGGGCCAGTAAGCAAGATGTAAATTTAATCATTAAAGAAGACCCGTTCTCTGCATTCCCCAACGGGATCATTGCCGAACAACGCCCCGCGGCGGATTCCCAAGTAGCGCCCAGCTCCAACATCGAAGTAACCGTAAGCCGCCGCGCTACCGCGGAAGATGAAAAATCTTATCACTTGCATTATGAATTACCGCAAGGTAAAAAAGACAGTATCGTACGGGTTACTATGGAAGATGTTACTGGGGAAACCGAGGCCTTAAACGAAACAAAACAGCCCGGTTCTAAAATAGATTTGGAAATTCCGTTTACATCTAGAGGCGTAGTACGCGTGTTTGTAAATAACATTTTGGTGCGCGAGCGCGAAGTAAAATGAAAAAAAATACTTCCAAAATGCCTGCTGTAAATGGTAAAATATCTATTGCACCCTCTATTCTGTCTGCAGACTTGTGCCGTCTGGGTGAAGAAGTGGCCCGCGTAGCAAGTGCCGGGGCAGATTGGTTGCATGTGGATATTATGGACGGGCATTTTGTACCGAATTTAAGTTTCGGGCCCGCGTTAGTTCGCTCTTTGAGAAGTCATACAGATTTGCCGTTAGATGTGCATTTGATGGTAACAAACCCTTTGCAGTTTATTGAGCCGTTCGCCCAAGCGGGGGCCGATTTACTGACCGTACATGTAGAATCGCAAGATGATACGGTAACCACTTTAAAAACAATTAAAGAACTGGGTGTAAAAACAGGGGTGTCTATTAAACCAGACACCAACCCAGACGTGCTTAAAAATCTAACGCAATACATTGATTTGATACTGGTAATGAGTGTGTACCCCGGTTTTGGCGGACAGGCTTTTTTAGAAAGTTCCCCCGCACAAATTAAACAAGTACGTCAAATCATTAACGCTTCTGTCAAACCCATTTGGCTGGAAGTAGATGGCGGCATTAACGCACAAACGGCTCGGTTAGCTGTAGCGGCAGGAGCAGATGCGTTAGTAGCCGGACATGCAATTTTTTCGTCAGCGGACCCTGCATTGGCCCTCAAGCAAATAGGACAGGCGACGCCGGAAATTTAAACCGCTTTTACCCAGTAAAAGCAAATAAGGAGAGTCATACATGGCAGTAGTAATTAGATTACAACGGGTTGGCAAAAAAGCCCAGCCGCAATACAGAGTAG
>CACXHA010000076.1 GCA_902767385.1 uncultured Elusimicrobium sp. | reverse complement strand
TTTTATTTAGCTATTTAATCGGCTCTATCCCTACCGGCTACCTCATAGCCAAACATACCATGCATATTGATATCCGTGAGCACGGCTCGGGTAACCCGGGCGCGGCTAACGTGTACCGCATTGTGGGTAAATGGGCCGGCGTGTCTACGTTTTTAATTGATGCTATTAAAGGGTTTGTGCCCGTTATGCTAGCCCGTCATTTCTGCCCGGAAATTTATGCCATTGCCATTGTCTGCGGTGTGGTGGCTATTTTGGGGCACATGTGGACCATTTACTTAAAATTCCGCGGCGGCAAAGGCGTAGCTACGTCGGCCGGTGTGTTTTTTGCCTTAGCCCCCGTTCCCACCGCTCTTGCGTTTTTAACCTTTGTTGTTTTAGTAGCCATTTGGGGCCGCATTTCTATCGGCTCTATTGCCGCGTGTGTGGTACTGCCGCTAGTCAGCTGGTGCATGAGCTATCCGCTAGCTGAAAAAATTATGGCCACTGCCGTTGGAGCATTAGTCATTTACAAACATATCCCCAACATTAAACGGCTTTTAGAACAAAAAGAACTGAAATTTGAAGACGGCGCCAAAAAACGCAAAGAACATGAAGATAAATAACATTACCGTATTTGGGGCCGGCATTTGGGGCAGCGTAATTGCCCAACACTTGGCCCAAAAAGGATTTCACGTCCGCCTGTGGGAATATAATGAGCAGCTCTTAAACGTGCTTAAAACCATGGGCCGCCACCCCAATATCCCTAATTTTAAACTGCACGATAATTTGCGCCTTACCGGCAACGTAGCCGAGGCGGTGGAAAATACCGATTTAATTATTTTTGTCATCTCTTCCAAAGCGATCCGCGCGTTTTGCCGCGAACAACTAAAGCCCTTACTCGCCGGGCGTGTGGTACCGGTGATTAGTGCCTCTAAAGGCATTGAAGAGAAAACTTTTAAAACGATTTGCGAAATTGTGGAAGAAGAACTTCCGCAACTTAAAGACAAAGTATTGGCTTTTTCGGGCCCGAGCTTTGCCTTGGAAGTAGCCCAAAACGTACCGACCAAAATTATGCTGGCCGGCGCAGACAAGCAACTGACCCAAGAATTGGCCACTGTATTAAACGGGGACCCGATTATTGTAGTGCCCGCTACGGACCGGCGCGGTGTAGAATATGGCGGCGGCGTGAAAAACGTAATTGCCATTGGCTGCGGCGTGATTGACGGTATCGGCGACGGGGCCAACGCCAAAGCTGCGCTTATCACCCAAGCCATGCAGGAAATGAACGATATTATCGTCAGCCAGGGCGGTGCTTCCGGCACGGTATATAGTTTGGCCGGGTTTGGTGACGCTATTTTGACTGGTATGTCTGCCATTTCCCGCAACCGCCGTTTGGGCGAAAAACTGGGCGCCGGACTTAGCCTGGAAGAAGCCAAAAAAGAAGTGGGCACCATTGCCGAGGGCGTCAACTCCGTCCAAAGCGTGTACGATATTGCCCGCAAAAACAATTTACATACTCCTATTATTGATGCTATTTGGCAACTGGTTTGCCAGGGGCAGCAACCGCATGTACTCTTACGTGCAATGGGATTTACAAACAGAGGGAATAAATAAGTTATGAATAAAGATGATGTGATTCGCCACCTTACGCGCACGATGTTAGACAAAAAACAAGCCAAATCCGCTGTAGATAAAGTGTTTGAAATTATTAAACATGGCCTAAAGCGCGACGGTAAAGTAGTGATTAGCAATTTCGGTTCGTTCCAATTAAAAATGGCCCGCCCCGTACAACGCCACAACCCCAAAACGGGCGAAAAAGTACAAGTACCTGCCAAACAAAAGGTACGCTTTAAACCGTCCGAAAATATCTTAAAGAAATAAGAGTTAGATAAAAACTCCCCTGTGGCCATTAGGCACAGGGGAGCTTTATTTATTACTGAATATTTACTACGGCAGCACGCCGCCGTTGGGGTTTTTGCGGCTGTAAATTTTATCTACAATTACCGCTATGGAACCGTCCCCGGTTACGTTACACGCTGTACCAAAAGAGTCCATGGCAATATACAAAGCAATCATAAGTGCCAGTTCCGGCTGTCCAAAGCCGAGCATACTTTCCAGCACCCCCAACGCCGCCATAATAGCTCCGCCCGGCACACCGGGAGCCGCCACCATGGTAACGCCGAGCATACAAATAAATCCGGCAAATTGTTCCAGGTTTACCGGTTGCCCGCTCATAATGACAATGGCCAAGGCACAGGCCACAATTTTCATCGTACTGCCGGAGAGGTGAATCGTAGCGCATAGCGGGATAACAAACCCGGCAATTTCTTCGCGCACTCCTATTTTAATCGTTTGGCGCAAAGTAACGGGAATGGTAGCTGCGGAAGATTGGGTCCCTAGTGCAGTTGCGTAGGCCACGAGCATATTTTTAAGCATAAACAAGGGGTTTTTCTGCCCGATAATCCCCGCTACAATAAATTGTATAAGCAACATAGCCGCAGTAATGGCAAAGATAATCACAATAATCTGCGCAAACACTCCCAGCACCTTGACGGCTTGCCCGCTGACCGTCATATTCATAAAAATACCAAAGATATACACCGGCAAAAGCGGGATAATGACTTTGACAATCACTTTATCAATGATGTCGCGCAAATCGAGCATAACGCCTTTTAAGCGGCTGCCCTGGATGACCGCCATCCCTAACCCCAACGTAAACGCAAGCACAAGCGCGCTCATCACACTAAATACAGGTGGCATGGCAATTACAAAATACGGTTTTAACTCTGCTACTTGCCCAAAGGACGTAATCCCCATGTGAGGGTCCAAAAAATGCGGGAAAGTAGCGGCGGAAATAGCATAACTAAAAAAACCGCTTGCCAGCGTAAACCCATAAGCAAGCGCGGCAGTAATAAAGAGCAGTTTGCCCGCATTACGCCCCAATTCGGCAATACCGGGGGCGACTAAACCCACAATTAACAGCGGAATAATAAACCCTAAAAAGTTGCCGAATAAATCGTTAAAGGTAAGCACAATGCGCACAAACCAATCCGGCACAAACAGGCCGCACACAATACCGGCGGCGATAGCAAAAAGAACCCGCGGGAGTAACCCCCATTTGAGTTTTAAATTGAGTTTACGTCTTCTAAACTTGAGCATACTTTATTATACGAAAAATTAGCCGGCGTGACGCACAAATTTTCATTTTGCTATAATGTAACTATGCAAGTGAAAATAAATATAGACGGTGGTTCGCGTGGTAATCCCGGGCCGGGTGCTTCGGCCTACGTCATTTGCGACCTAAACGGCAAAGTAATCAGCCAAGAGGGGTACTTCATCCCCCATTGCACCAATAACCAAGCCGAATATACGGCTTTAAAACTGGCGCTTATTAAAAGTGCCGAATTGGGGGCTACCGAATTATTTATTGAAGGGGACTCGCTACTACTGGTGAAACAATTTACCGGGGAGTACAAGATTAAAAACCCGGACTTGCAATCCCGTATGGCGGTTATCCGCAAATTGGCCTCAACATTTACAATTCACATTAAACACGTCTTGCGGGAGTTTAACAAAGCCCCCGACGCGCTAGCCAACAAAGCCATGGACGCTAAAGAATCCTTGGGATTTAACCCGATTCAATACTTGCCGGAAGATGATGAAATTTTGGCAGCTTCTGCGGCTAAAGATAACGTCGTAAACGGGGTAGAAGTAACTCCGGTGATACGCACTAAAAAACCGACCCAAAAATCCGCTAAACTTCCTAAGCAACCCGGCTTATTTGATTAAAAAAATCCCGGGGATATGTTTATGAATAGTCATCCCCGAGTGTCCCTGTCTGGGATCTCCCGCCTGTTTACCCCCTATATTAAACAAACGGAGGAGGAAGATTCCCGACAACATCCCTCGGGAATGACTCCTTATTTATCCCTACACAAAACTATTTTAACAACCTGTTCATCGCTAAAACGATATTGAACTCCGTGCCTAGCACAAGGTTTTCTTACACAAAAAGCCCGCCCCTGTTAAGGACGGGCACAAACCATTGCGCTATCGGTTTTTATTTTACTGTTACGGTGTATTGCATATCTTCGCGCAAGCTGTTATGCACCGGGCAACCTTGCGCCAGTTTGGCATACTTTTCTTTTTGCTGCGGCGTGAAGTGCGCCGGGAAATAAAACACCAGTTCAAAACCCGTTATGCGGGAGTGTTTATCGTCAAAGTGCGGATGTACTTCTATCGCGG
>CACXHA010000075.1 GCA_902767385.1 uncultured Elusimicrobium sp. | reverse complement strand
AGGTGCCCGCCTTCGTGACCAAGTAGGCCGCTTAGAGTAATGGTTACCCCTGGTTTTACTAATCGGCCAGGACAGAATCCGGGGTATAGGGCTGCTCTTTTTTTCTTCCTAATTTGGAGTAATACTTTGTTGCTCAATCGGTCGGATACCTCCGCCCTACGGGCGCGTCCCGCCAGTATTCCTCCCTCTTTCGCGCCGCGTCTTACTGCAAATTAGTTTGAAAATCCAACTGTGCAGGTATTTGAAATTCTCTTTTTTCTTCCTAATTTGGAGTAATACTTTGTTGCTCAATTTGATATTAAAAAGGCCCGGGGTTTCCGGGCCTTTTAGAATTTAGAGAACTTGCTCTAGTTCTATATTAGATTTGGTTTTACTGATTTTTTGAACGCTGTGGGTATTTACTTTTTGGTCCAGGCCAAATACGTTTACGCGGTAGCGTAATTTAAGGTTTTCTCCATCGGGCTCCACACTAATAATTTCAAATACTTTGTCAGGCAGATTACTTTGCGATTCTAACACCAAAATTTCTTCCTTCGCAAAATCTGCCGTCGGGTAACTTCCCCGGGCCTGCCGTTTGAAATCTTTATATTCTTCTAACGTTTTAATACGTTTAAGAGAGACAGGCACTTCTATCATGGTAATACTGGTGCCGTCCGCCACGCGTTGGGCCGGTTTTTGTGCGTTTAGTACCACCGTATTTTGCCCGTCGGAAAGAACGACGCCGCTGGGTTTTTCTTCTTCCGGCACAGCGGGATTAGCCACACCGCCCAACACAATATCTTCAGGCAAATCGGCACGCACCAACTGGCTGGGAAGTTCTGTGGAACTTTTTAGTGTACGGTCCTCTTGTACTTCTTGCATACCTTCCGGCAAAGTGCCTTCTTCTAGGGTAGGCAGAGACAACGATTGCTCGCTCAGTTTGCCAAGTCCACATACTTGCGGCATGGGACCCACTTGCGTTTGGTGCCACATATATACACCCGCGCCGCCCAGTACACAGCCGGATAAAAACACGGCAATAAGCAGAATATTATTTCTTTTCATACGTTGCTACGATGACCGATTTTAAACCACCGCGCGGGGTAAAATTACCCGTCACGGTTGCTTTTTTGGGTTTACAGGCTTTTACCACATCGTCCAAAATTTTATTGGCAATATTTTCCATAAAAATACCCATATCGCGGTATTCCAACAGATAATATTTAAGCGATTTTAATTCCAAGCAAAGCTCATCGGGAATATATTCAATAATAATCGTCCCGAAATCGGGCAGGCCTGT
The DNA here is from genome assembly GCA_902767385.1 of uncultured Elusimicrobium sp. Lineage (GTDB taxonomy): Bacteria > Elusimicrobiota > Elusimicrobia > Elusimicrobiales > Elusimicrobiaceae > Avelusimicrobium. The sequence goes on along the minus strand of CACXHA010000075.1, from coordinate 6,649 downwards.
TTTGGGACAGACCGAAGTAAACTCCGGCAGTTCAATGCGGACCGTATAGTCCCGCTGGTACTGGTTTTCCCAACATTGGATAGCCGGAAGTACCGTATCGGCATTTTTACGCGCATGCGTAGTGGTGTAACCAAAATCAATATCTTTCGTCATTTTATGTGTAACATCCTCGCTGAATTTAACCAAACAATTATAACTACAACCAATGCTCCCGCTACCGGCCATTGCCAAGCCGCCGGGCCGGATACACTTTGCCACACTAAATAGGCCGCCAGTAAACCGTTTAACAAAACGGAAAGCACTACATTTTGGCCAATCGTGCTGCGTAGTTTTTTATGAATGGAAAACAAATAGCCAATGGCTTTCAAATCCCGGCGTTTTACAATCACGTCCACCCAGTTATTATATACATTACGACCGGAGGAAAACACAACCCCCGCATCGGCTTTTAAAAGGGCAATAATATCGTTAAAGCCATCCCCCACCATCACTACTTGCTGACCAAGACCCTGCAAGTTGCTGACGACTTCGGCCTTTGTTTTAGGGAGCACAAAAAAATTGTATTTTTCAATGCCGGCCTGTTTGGCAATGGTAGAAACGGAAGCTTCGTTATCACCGGAAACTAAAATAATATCTTTTCCCTTAGATTTTAACAATTGCACCATTTCCTGGGCACCGGGGCGCAATTCATCAGCCAATGTTAAATACCCCAAATAAACGCCGTTTACCGCTACGCAAATGGCAGCTTCACACTGTTGGGTAATTTCTTGGCTGACGGCAATGCCTTGCTCGCTTAACCAGGGAATAGAACCGGCTCTAATATCGTTACCGCGGCTGCGGGCCTGCACCCCTAAACCGGGCAAGACATCAAACGTAAGTAGTTTATTGGGTTTTATCTTATGTTCCCGGGAGTACGTATTGACCGCATCGGCAAAGGGGCCGTCCACCATCTGCTCTGCCGTAATGACCGCTTTCAACAACGGTTTACGAGACTCTTCATTGACGGGATATACGCCCGAAACACGCAGCTCTCCGTACGTAAGCGTACCGGTTTTATCAAAAAACAATGTGTCGGCATTTACAATTTTGTCCAATGCATGCAAATTTTGAATTTTAAGCTGCAAACGTTTGGCTCCTGCGCGTGCAAAAAACCAAGGGAACACCACCGCAAAAGCGAACGCCGCCGGGCAGAAAAGAGCTGTTACAAATAAAAACACGCCCAAATAAGCTTGCCATTGGCCTATACCATAATGATATAAAAGCCCCCCATACACAAGCACAGAACACACCGCAATAAACGGGAAAACCCAAGCCGCATAATTATCCAATAAACTACGTTGAGCAGCACGTTGGCGTTCGCTATTTTTAATGGCGTTAATGATGCTCATTATCGCCGAAGAAGGTAAAGTTTGTGTAACTTCTACATAAATAGAATCGGATTTATTGAGAGTACCTGCATACACGCGATTACCCAAACGCTTGGCGGTAGGCATCATATTGCCGGTAATGAGTTGTTCATCAATAGAGGTTTTCCCTTTGCGGATAATACCGTCACAGGGCAAGCGCTCTCCGGTTTTTACAAATACCAAATCCCCTACTTTGAGTTCGGTAGCAAATACGATACGAAATTGTCTCCCCACACATAAACGAGCCGATTTGGGCAAAAAATCATCCAGTTTTTTGATAAACACACGCGTGCGCTCTTTTTCACGACTTAAACGACGTTCCACCCACAGTACCAAGGTAATCAGCAACATCGTGTAGACGTATAAATCCGTTACCGGTCCATGCCAAGTTACAAAGTGAAAGCTATTAAGTACCGAGTATAAAAAACCACACAACGCACATACCGAAACCAACAACGACAGACTAAAACGCCCGTTTAACAAATCTTTGAGTCCGCAACGCAGCAAAATATCCGCGCAGAATAGCATATCCATAAGTGCCAAAATAAACACGCCCATAGCCGAGTGTCCTAAAATGAGCGAGCATAGTACCAAAATTAAGAAACAAGCAGACAAGAAAAAGCGGTACATAAATGCTTTAGAAGGCACCGACAATGCCGCAGGTAATTGTGAAAAAGAAGGCTGCGTGTTCATAAAGATTATCTTCCTGTCGGTTGGGCTCCTATAGTTTGCATATTGCGCACAAAACGTTGCCCCTGAGCATTATATCCACGCCCCTGCGGGAAAAAGCGTTGAGTCACCAACCGGTAACGGCCTTCCGTCGTTTTCATCATTTCCAATTTCCGGCGGTATTTAGCCGCGTTTTGAGGGTCCAGCTTAAGAGCCACCATATAATTAGCTGTTGCGTTTACGGGATCTTCCGCCGCTAACATATCGCCCATCAGATCATACGTAGGTACATAATTGGCAGCCAATTCTTTGGCCTTGGTAAGGGAACCTAATGCAAAATCGCTATCCCCACTACGATACATAAGTTCCCCCAAATAGTAGTACGCCAAAGCCAGCTGGGGATTTAGTTCAATGGCATACACCAAATCATCATACGCATCTGCCGGATAGCCCATGGCATCTAGCGCACGCGCCCGCTGCATATACAGGCGGGCATTGTTGGGTTGTACTGAAATAGCATGAGAAAAATCGTTCTCTGCCTGCTCATATTTTTCAGCATCAAAGTAGGCTAGCCCTCGGTTATAAAGTAAAGCAGGGTCATGCGGGCGCAACATAGAGGCAGATGCAAAATCTTGCAACGCTTGCGTCAAATCCCCTTGCTTAGAGTAGGCAGTTGCCCGGTTTAACAGAGCACGGAAATAGTGCGGTTGACGAGCAATTGCTTCGGAAAAATACGATGTAGCCGTTCCGTTTTGGTTTCGCTCCATATATAGCGCACCCAAATTATTATAGGCTTCGGGCAAGTTGGGATTAGCTTCTAAAGCGCGCAAATAATCTTGCTCGGCGAAACGTTTATTTTTGACCTTTTCGGCGGCGTTTTTAGTAGGTAGTTTTTCCCATATTAAGGCGCGATTGGTAAGGGCCGGGGCATGCTTGGGATTTTGTTTAATCAGTTGATTATACAAAGACAAGGCTTTCTCATAATTGCCTTTAGATTCCGCCAATTTAGCTTGCTGGAACAAACGCGCTTCACTTCCGCACGCCGCTACGCATAAAGCAAAAGCAAAAACAAATAGGATTTTTTTCATTTTTTCTCCTGTTTTTTGAGCAAACTAACACCTAAAAGTACAGCCCCTATGCTGATAAAAGAATCGGCTGCGTTAAATACGGGCCATACCCGCAAATCAATAAAATCTACCACAAAACCCAAGGTCAAGCGGTCATACAAATTACCCAAGGCGCCCGTTAAAATGAGAATAGCCCCCCATTGGGCCCATGCACCGTAGCGTTCTATGTCCTTCCAGCTATAAATAATATAGCCAATGACTAACAGCATTACCACCGCTAAAAAGACATTACCGTTTTGAAATAGTCCAAAGGCCATGCCGGTATTTCCTACGTAATTTAACCACAAGTACTTGCCCAATACAACCGGTCCGTTCGCGGCTAAATCTTGCAGGGCCCATACTTTGGTGGCGCGGTCAATAAGCAGCAAAAGTGCCGCTACTACAATCCACGTGCGGTGCGTGAAAAGCCACGTCCGCACTGCTTGCCACTTAGGCATTGACTTGCTCCTCTACCGAGATATTTTCACGTTCCAACACGCCCGCGCAACGCGCACAAATATCGTTATGCGGCGTAAGCGTGCCTACTTCCGGTTTCCATTGCCAACAACGCGCACATTTGTGTCCGTCCGCATGGACTACTTCCACAAACAGCGGGTCCTTGCCCTCTTTAACTTCCACTTGGGATACAATGGCGATCTCCGGCCATAGGTCTTTGGTTTCATCTAAAAACGCTTTGGTAGAAGCATCACATGTGCTGAAAATGACCTTGGCCTCTAAGGAAGAACCAATAATTTTCTTTTCGCGGGCTTCTTCCAAAAATTTTTGTACTCCTTCGCGAATCCGGCGAATTTCGTTCCATTTTTCCTCTAGACGCACATCCGGAATAAAGGTGGAATTGCGCGGCATATCCGTTAGGAAAATGCTTTGAGTAAAATCGCGTCCCAGTGCGGTTTTGCGCAATGTCTGCCACGCTTCTTCGGCCGTAAACGAAAGTACCGGCGCCATGAGTTTAAGTAACGCGGTTACAATTTCGGACAAGGCCGTTTGCGCACTTCTACGCCCGGCCGCATTGGCACCTAACGTGTATAAACGATCTTTGGACGCATCTAACATAAAAGAAGATAAATCCAAAATACAAAAGTCCGTTAACGCACGTACTGCCCGGCGGAAGTTAAATTCTTCGTATCCGGCATGTACTTCTTGAATCAGTGCGTCTAAACGACCCAGCATGTATTTATCTATTTCGGCCAAATCTTTGGCGGGCACTTTATGGACGGCCGGGTCGTAATCAAAAAGGGTACCTAACGCATAACGTACCGTATTGCGAATTTTGCGGTAGGTATCAATAGAACCTTGCAAAATTTCATCGGAAATGCGCACGTCGCCTTGATAGTCGGATAATGACACCCACAAACGCAAGATATCGGCCCCGTACTTGTTAATGACGTCTTCCGGATCTACGGCGTTGCCGGCCGATTTGTGCATGGGCTTGCCTTGACCGTCTAGCACCATACCATGGGTTAAAATAGTTTTAAACGGTGCAGTATTTTCAAGCGTATAAGACGGAATATAGGAACTTTGGAACCACCCGCGGTGCTGGTCGGACCCTTCCGAATAAACATCGGCCGGGAAATCTAAACCGCGGTCCTTTAACACCGCCGCCCACGAAACGCCCGAATCCAACCATACGTCTAAAATATCGGTTTCTTTTCTAAATTCGTGACAGCCGCACGCACATTGATACCCGGGCGGCACCAGTTTTTCCACGGGGTCAATAAACCAAAAATCAGACCCTTCGTTCATGGCGCGCGCTTTGATAAATTCAAACAAGTTGTGGTCCATTTGTGCTTTGCCGCATTTTTTACAATACAAAATAGTAACCGGGCTGCCCCAGAAACGTTGGCGAGATAGACACCAGTCGGGACGCAGACCAATCATGGAACGCATACGCTCTTTCCCGGCAGCGGGATAGAATTTGACGTTATCCAAATTTTCCATTAGTTTTTCGCGCAAGCCGTCTTTGTCAATAGACATAAACCATTGTTCGGTAGCGCGGAAAATAATCGGGTTATGGCAGCGCCAACAATGAGGATAACTGTGGGAAATTTCCTGTTCTTTGATAAGCGCACCCAGTTCGTCCAGTTTTTTGACCATTAACGGGTTGGCCTCAAATACGTGCATACCGGGGAAAATACCGGCCTCTTGGGTATAACAACCTTTTTCATCCACCGGACAGAAAGTTTCTAGCTTCCATTGTTTACCGGCTTGGGCATCTTCTTCCCCGTGACCGGGAGCGATATGTACCACCCCCACCCCGGCGTCCATAGTCACAAAATCGGTCCAAATGACAGGGTTTTCTTTTTGGGTGAGCGGATGATAATACTTCATACCCACCAAATCTTTGCCGGCCACCGTACCGGCCTGCGTGCAAGAACGGCCTGTATTTTTGATAAATTCTTCCGCCAATTTTTCCGCCACAATGTAATATTCGGCGGTTTGATCGTCTTTCAAAATGGCGTAATCTTCGGTATTGGAAACTGCGGCCGCTTGGTTGGCTGGAATGGTCCAGGGTGTAGTGGTCCACACCGCCAAACTGACAGGTTTTGTATAGTCCAAATCTCCCAAAATTTCTTTGGACGGGTTTGCCAGTTTAAAGCGCAAATAGATGGACGGCGAAGAAATGTCTTTGTATTCGGTTTCGGCATCGGCCAGGGCCGTTTCACAATGTGCACACCAAGTAATGGTTTTTTGGCCTTTATAAACGTATCCTTTTTCAATCAAATCTAAAAATACGCCAATGGTAATACCTTCGTAGCGTTTGTCCATGGTCAAATACGGGTTATCCCAATCTGCCTGCACACCTAAACGTTTAAAACCTTGGCGTTGCAAATCAATAAATTTAGCGGCAAAAGCACGTGCTTTTTGACGAAAAGCGGGCACGTCGGTAATATGTTTCTTCTCTTGTTTGAGTTCTTTAAGTAGTGCCTGTTCAATGGGCAACCCATGGCAATCCCACCCCGGTACATAGGGCGTGTAGTGACCCGTCATGGCACGAAATTTTAAAATAATATCCTTAATGGTTTTGTCTAACGCGTGACCGATATGAATTTTGCCATTGGCGTAGGGAGGCCCGTCGTGCAAAACAAAGTGTTTGCCTTGTTCGTTTTTCTTTAAAATAGCTTCGTAGAGGTTAATAGACTTCCAAAATTCTAAAATAGTGGGCTCTTTTTGCGCAAGTCCGGCACGCATGGGGAAATCCGTTTTGGGCAATAAAACGGTATGCGAATATTTATTTTTTGCCATGTTAAAACTCCAATACAATAAGGATATTTATATTATACAAAATATCGGCGGAAGGGATGTACAGACCCCGCCAATAGACCTTGAACAGGTATCAGAGCAATAAAAAGGGGTGCCCCGGGGGAGACGAGGATCCCCGGGGCGGAAGGTTTAGAGAATTTGTGCCGGATATTTCATCCAACCAATTCTACATGTTTACCAATACGT
>CACXHA010000074.1 GCA_902767385.1 uncultured Elusimicrobium sp. | reverse complement strand
CGTTTGTGTTTTAACGGGTTTATCGGTCTTGTCTTTGGAATCCCCCGAAACTGCAGAAACCACCCCGCTACCTAAACTGTTTAGCACGCCCAGTACATTGAGTGAATTAAATACTTTCCCCGTTACGTTTAGAGATAAAAATAACACTTTTGTTAGCGGGTTCTCGTTCGTAAGTTTGTAAATATCCTGTATTTTGCCGGCCCCGGTAATAAGGCGCAAAGTACCATGGGCCTCATCTAAATTAGGCGTAAGGCCGGATACGTCCGAAGTAAAGAGAATATCTTTGCCTAAGAAATACGGCACATCCACGCTACCTAACTGCACCTTTGATTTTAATTCAATGGGTGGTAAAAGCCACGCTTGTTTAGAAGTGTCTTGCGCTACCGCAGGTTGTATTTCTTGTTCCTCTGCAGCCTGTTTTAAAGCCGGTAAAATAACTTCTTTTGCATATACGTCTAATATCGCCGCAATTTTTTGCGGAGTTTGCTCCACCTGTAAATTTAGCGTAAAGGGACTTGCATTTAATTTGCCGTCTAGTTTCACATCTGCTTTGCCGGTTTTAAAATCCATACTTTCTTGCGCTGTCAGTTGTCCACTCACGTTGGAAAACTGCCCGGCGTTGGGAATTAATGCACCGATTTCTTCAAATGTAAATTGTGCTTGCGCTTGCTGCTGCGTAGCAGAAAGTTCGCTTTGTATGGTACCCACTAATCGGTAAGGCTCTGCCAGCAAAGTGAACCAACGACCAATTTCACCCAAAATAAACTCCGCTTTAGAAGAAAAATTATACGTAAGCGCACCCGCATAGTTTAAATGACCTTGAGCTTGCACATTGACCCCCGGTGCTTGCAAACTTACACGCGAAACAGTAATGTTTTGTTTTTCTAAATCCGCTGAAATTTTAACCGCTCCATCGGCGCGGCTTAATTGGAACGGCACAATATCTGCCCCATTGGGCAACATAGAAGACTCAAAATTACGCAACGTAATTTTGAAATTCGCTTGCGGATTTTCAAAATTTTCCACACGCCCGCTTAACGTAATAGTAGACTTTTGATAAAAAGCTTTTAATTGTTGCACGTCTGCATACGCTTGGGATAAATCCAGTCCTTTTAAGTTAATACGCGCTTTTAAAGTAAAGGGCACAGTACGCTCAAACGTGGCTTCTTTGTGAAAAAATTGCGCCACCAGGGAAACAGAAAATTCTTCATCTAAATTAAAACGCTTGATATTTAATGTAAGCCCACTCACGTCAAATGTACGCGGTGTTTCTTCGTCCACATAAATAAGGCGCAAATTTTCAAACCGTATGCGTCTGGCTGTTACCGTAAGAGGAACAGTTGCGGAGGGTTCTCCCCCCTCGGTAACCGTATCCGAAGCTAGCAAATCCGCCCAGTTGTTTGTTCCATCCGCATGGGTAATTAAACGTGCAGTAGCATCTGCTAACCTTACCGATTTAATTTTGATGTGCCCTTTTAACAAATGCCACAAAGACACGCGCACCCGCAAACGTTTGGCTTCTATGAAAACTCCTTGGCCAAAACCATCTTTCTCGGCAATTTGGATATCCGATATAGAAATACCGCTCAAATTGGCTTGTATAGGCCCCAAAATAATTTCCCGCCCCAAAGCCTCTTTAAGGGTCCTCTCCACCCGGTCATTAAACCACTCTGTACGGGCTACTAAGTGGACTGCCAAATCCACCAAAATAAGTAGCAGCAGCGCCACAATAAAAATTTTACCGATTATTTTGATTATTTTTTTCATACTCTTTTTGACTAAACTCACACCCGCAATACTGTTGCGCATACAAATTAAATTCTTCAATAAGGGCCATGCGCAGCTCGCTAAGCCCGTCTTTACGCCACGACTGTGCCCAGTACGGCGTCCCTTCTTCTATCCATGCTTGGTGGGCGGCCCGGTGCACTTGCTGCGCATCTTTTTTAGGCGACGTCCCCAGTACCGAGGCAAACCTGTCAAAATGATGCTGTCTTGCGTAGCGAGCGGCTTGTTTTAGACGCATGCGAAAACAAACATCACAACGTTCCGCCCCCTCGGGTTTATCTTCCAATCCCTTTACTTGCTTGCGCCAAGCTTCGTGCTCGTACGGGAGCTCTACAAAATCTGCCCCCAAATAGCGGCACAACTTTTGCTGCTCTTTACGGCGCCTTTCATATTCTGCGTGCGGAAAAATATTGGGGTTATAAAACAGTATCGTTACCTGTACGCCCTTATCCACCAAATGTTTAATAGCCGCACACGAACAGGGTGCACAACAAGACAATACCAAAAGCTTCATATATATAGTGTACTAAATATCTTTTTCACAGGCCTTGCAAAAAACTGATTACTTTGCTAAACTAGGTAACATAGTGTGAAAGCCCCTATACAGGACGATCACTTTATTTTTTTATGTAAGAGGTTGTTATGGTTGCTAAAAAAGACAATAAAGATATGCTGTCCGCAGCAGAAATTAAAGAGATTAAAAAACATTTACTGGAACTAAAAGAAGACGCCACCAAACGGCTGCAGAATACCAAACAGATGGATATGCCCGAAGTAGAAGTAGGCGACCCGATTGATGATGCCAGTAAAAGTTTGGATAAAGAAATTTTGTTTGAACTTTCCAGCAATGCGCATAACACCATTGAGCAAATTGAAGCGGCACTGCGCAAAATTGACAAAGGGATTTACGGTACGTGTGAATATTGCCGCCGACCGATTGGCAAAAAACGCATGAAAGCGTTGCCTTTTGCGCGCTACTGCATCAACTGCCAACATACCAACGAACACCACCGCGGGTAAGTGAAAGCTTAGTTTTATAAGTAATCCCTCACACTGAGTGTGAGGGATTTGTTTGGCTTACTAAAATGGGGTGCCCCGGGGAGACGAGGATCCCCGGGGCGGAAGGTTTAGAGAATTTGTGCCGGATATTTCATCCAACCAATTCTACATGTTTACCAATACGT
>CACXHA010000073.1 GCA_902767385.1 uncultured Elusimicrobium sp. | reverse complement strand
CCGCGGTTAACGCCGCTAAAAAATCGGCACGCCCCGCCCCGCAAAAACAAATAAGAGAGTTGGCCCAAGCTTCCGCCAGTGCGCGTGACCTTACGCTTGCCAAAGTGCAACGGGTAGGGGAACAAATTAAATTGGGAACGGAAAAATTGCGTCAGTTGGAATTTAACACCGGTATCGGCAAGAGTGTATTGTTTGCGCCCGACTCTTGGGACCCGGATATTGGGTATTCAGTGACTGTGTTTAAAACAAACTATAATGGCAAGGAAGAAATTTTTGGCATTGTGCCCAGTCACTCCCTGCCCCAAACAGAACATTTTGCCGACTTCTCTTTGGGATTAGACGGCATGGAGTTCCCGATTCACTTCAAACACGCCACCGGAGAACAAATAGAAACCAAGGCCACGCTTCTTCAAGTTACTTCACCCAGTATGTTGGACATTACGCTGGTGCGCTTAGACCCGAGTATAACGCGCATGGTGCGCCCGTTAGAGTTGGCCCCGGAAAATGCCAAACTGTTAGAGCAATTGTTTTCTTACGGGTATGCGGCCGGTACGTCTACTTCCATTGATCGTTTTGTAACAGCTGAATCTTTGATTTCTGTACGTACCAATCAAGCCATTGAGGGCGACCGCTATGGGTTTTGCGGTAGTCCTCTGCTAGACTTGTACGGACGAATCAAAGGGATTCACACGGGCTCGGTCATTGGAAAAGAAATAAAAGGTCAAAAAGAAGACGTCAGTTATGGTACGCACGTACAGTTTATTCGCAAATTGGTGGAAGCTTATTATAACAACGGTCAAGCTCAATACACCTTGGAATTAGGTGGGCATAAAATGGCCCTGCTCAATGTAGATGAATATATTGCGGACGTGGAATTGTTTGATGCAAATAAAAACTCGTTATTTAGGCACGAGTTTGAAGATAAATTTTCGGAGTCAACCATTTTACGTGCCCTGCACGAACACCCGCAAGCTGTCTATATCGGATTAACTTCCCGCAAGGCCGAGTTGGTGTATACACCGCAACAGGGTACCCGCTTAGACGAACACCGCGCCTCGCCGGAGCAAACCCGTCGGGAAAACTGGTACAACCTAACAACTAAGCAAATCCTCCCCGGCAGGCCGGAAGGTATTGAAAGATAAAAGTTTGTTTGTGTATTTTCCCCGCCCTAACAGGCGGGGTTTTAATCTTTTTACAAAAGGTCATCCCCGAGTGTCCTTGTCGGGGATCCCTCTCCTTTAAAAAAGGTCATCCTGAACCGAGGCCATTACCTTTGGGCCGAGCCCCGTAAGGTTGTAATACGGGGTCTAATTAAACAGATTCAGGATCTCCTCCTTATGCCCTTTAAATGCGGATGAGATTGCCGACTACAAATTTCGGGAATGACACCTCTTTTTTCTATGACACCTTTAAAAGCGGTATAACCTTGACGCATCCCCCACCTAGCACAGAGTTTTCTTGCACAAAAAACCCGCCACCAAAAGTGGCGGGTGAGCATGTATGAACCAACTTACTCTTTAATAATATATTTTTGGATTAACTGTTTAATCTCTTCCTGGGTACTTTTTTCAAGCAGTTTTCTGGCCTTGTCATCTAAAGACGGTTTTTTCTTGGGGCCCTGTTTTACTGCTTTTATCAAAGATGCATTATTGGGGTCTTTGGCGGCCAACTCCGCCGCGCGTTTTTCAATGCGTACATGTTCTTTAATGTAGTTCATGCTACTACTTAAACGCCACACATGCGTTTCTTTCTCATCTTTGGAAGTTACTTTGCCGGCGCGGTCCAACGCCAATATGTTTTTGGCATATTTGGACAACACTTCCCACGTTTTAAAGTAATCGCCTTTGCCTAATTTAGACACTTCAATTAAGTCTTTGATACTGCTATTGTACTCCGTACCCAGCAGTACCGAACGAATTTTGAAGAAGGTGTACATGTTTTCAAAAAGGGTTTGCACTTTGGGTTCTCTTTCTACCATTTTATTGTAGGTTTCTTCGTCAATAGCCAACAAGATAAACGGATTAACTTGGTCCACCGCGTCCACCAACCCTACAATGGATAATTTGGACATCGCCGAAAACGACTGATTGCGCGCCGCTTGGGCCAATTGATCCACAATTTTATCCGAAGCCGTTTCAATGGTGTTGTCTAAACTGCCGGTGTAAGATTCTAAATTAATCCGGACGGGTTTAGTCATTTTGTTTACCCCGGAACAGACCATTCTTAAGCGGTGAAAAAAGCTCAAGTCACGCCAAGTCAAATGCAACCCCGTTTTCCAGTTTACGTCACGCACAAACGTAAGCAGGGCTTCTTGATATTCATTAAAATTATCAATAGTCATCAGTTTTTTCGTATCATCGGGACTTCTCTGATAAGATCTTTTCTCTTGCGGGTCCGGGTCGTCTCCAACCAGCGCGTTAATAATGGTTTGCGCACCTTCTTGCACTGGGATAGCGGGTTGGTCCCCTTGCGCAGTGTCGGGGGTGGTATTATCGGGGGTATTATCGTCCTCTTCTTGTTGAGAGGCTCCACCGGGTGGGTCATCGGGGGTTATCAAACTTATTAAGTGCGATGCGCTTTGGCAGTCATCGGCTTCTATGATAATTTGTCCGTTAGGGGCGCGGTAAAAATTCATGGCCGCTTGGGACGGTAAGGCCAAGATACAAAGGCCCGTTACAATTAATAATAGTTTTTTCATACATACCTCACGCAGCAGTAGCTGACACTTTCATTATAGGGAATTTTTGGCAAAAATAAATGGGCCTTTGGGCCTAGGACCCTCGGTAAAAAAGGCCTATGTTTCCCCCTACCAAATCCCTCAAAAATAGCCCAACACAAGCCCGGTTTCAAACGAAATTAAATTAGCAATTAGCGACAATACCCACGGGCTGAGTAAGCGATAGGTTAAAAATTTGTGGTAAATGACCGCCTCTACAAAAAATGCCAGGATGATTTCCAAAAAACCGATGATAAACCAAGCATAAGACGGGTAAAAAATAAACGCCAAATGGGCTGCAAATACTACCGGGGGATTGGTTAGCATATTGGCATAAACGGCTATGTGGTAATTTTTGCGTCCGCGCAAGCCCAGCAGCCACAACACACTTAATTCAATAATAAGGGTAAGCACAAGCGAAATTACAATACTAGCGAGCATACTTTCCCCCCCAATAAAGTGCAGGAATTAGTAGCACCGCCGAAAGCACGCTTAACATACACAGCCCAACGGGTGAAGCGAGCACGCCAACGCCCCCAAAACAGGGCACAAACCCCACAAATAACGCAGCCGTCAAAATCCCAAAAGAAAACCCTTTATTATGGGGCATCAAGTTGGCAAGCGCAGTTAGGGTAAGGGGCATGGTCATATTAAAACATACTAAAGCGATAAAGCCGGCAAGCGGGCTCTTAAACGCAAACACAAATAACACCGCAGATACTCCCAAAGAAATCGCAGCGGTGCGCACAAAACCCGCTTTGTCTGCAATTATTCCGCCTAGCATTTTGCCTACTACTATGCTGCATACCGCCACAAAAGCAAGAGCGTAGTGCGCTTTCCATGCAAAGGCAGTAATCCCCCCCACGTAACTACGCAAACAAACCGTGGCAATTAATCCCACCGCTACTAGCAATTTTCCCGCAGTGATAGTTGGAAATATCATGGGTAAATTGCTTAATTTCCCGCGCATGCGTACCGCCAGGCAAATTAGTAAGCACGCACTTAATAGTAGTAGTGCTGCCACAAACAAAAGGGATTGCGTCCTATTTGTACCCAAAAATAATCCAAGGGCTCCGGTAGAAACAAAAATTCCCACCGGTGCGGCACGCTTGTGACTAAGGTTTAACACGTCAATTCCCCCGCCCAAGTGAAACAAGGCGTTGCCAATTCCCGCCACCACACACGCTTCAAACGGCCACGCTTGCAAGGCAAACGCTCCCAGTACAAACAGGCATCCGCCAGCCGCCACCCATGCATTTTTATTTAATTTGTCGGCGATAATTCCCAAGGGCATTTGCATAAAAAACGCAAAAAAGTTATAACTAACGATGGCCGCAAATAACGGGGCATGGTGTTGAAGTGCCAAAGCCGATACCAATGCCGCACATGCAAAATCCACTATAAAATGGATTAAGCTGTAAGTAAGAAGAACTTGTGGGTGCATGTGGAAGCGGGTAATACACGTTATTTATTTTTTGCGTACGCGCCACAACAAAACAAACGCCGCTACGCAAAGCAACAATACCAATAATCCAGCAACTACATAGGTACTTCCCGTGTGCTGCGTAGCCGCTTGATGAGGCGGTTGGTTAGCGGCAACAGGACGGGAAACAGCGGCAACAGGACGGGCAACCTGGGGAGATTTTTTTACAACCGGTTTATCTTTTTTAATTTCTTCTTGTTTGGGGGCAGGCGGATTTTTGGGGGTAGCTTCTTGTAAACGATAGGCACAATTTAAAGTTTGCCACGTTTGCCGAAACACATAAAACACCCCTTCTTGCGAAGCGCTTATTTTAGCGCACACCTCTAAAAGTTGTTGCGGTGGATAAGTGGAAAAGTACCTGCTCATACGGGCATCACAATTCAAATTAGCCCACTCCGTCCACACCGCAGGAATCCGGTATATGGTTGGCGCAGGCATCGCCTGCGTCATTTCCTCACATCTTTTCCAACGTTGCGATTCGGACAAACCTCTCGCTCCACCTCCCCTTCTGGGGGATATTAAATCTGCCTGAGCAATTCCTACGCATAGCGTAAGTAAACACAAAACACTTAATCCTATTTTTTTCATACTTTCTCCCCTTAGCGCAGTTTGAGGGCTAAATCGTTCAAGTCGGCAATTTCCGCCACCGCCAGTTTGCCTACTTTTTCTTTTTCCTGTTTGGTAACCGGGGCACAAAACGCACGCGTAAAGCCCAGGCGTTGGGCTTCTTCTAATCGGCGGTCAATTAGCGGTACTTTGGCGGCTTGACCCAAAATACCCACTTCGGCCATAAAGCAAAAATCAAACGGAATCGCAATATCCTTGCAAGACGAAATCACCGCCGCGCAAACAGCCAAATCCAGTGCCGGGTCTTTTAACTTGACCCCCCCGGCTAAACTGACATAAATATCTTTGTTATCTAGCGGCAGGCCGATATGCTTTTCCAGCGCGGCAAAAAGCACCAAACAGCGGTTTAAATCTACCCCGGTGGCCACGCGGCGCGGATAGGGGTAATGCGTGGGCGAAACCAGTGCTTGCACTTCGGTCAGTAATGGGCGGGCCCCCTCTAACACCAAGCTGTACGCACGGCCTTTTAGGGCCTTGTCGCGCGAAGATTGCGAGAAATATTCGCTGGGGTTATCCACGGACTCTAAGCCATGTCCCGTCATCTTAAACAGGCCGATTTCCCCCGTAGAGCCAAAGCGGTTTTTGTGCGGGCGCAAGAGGCGCAGCACGTTGTCTTTTTCCGTATCAAAGTAAAGCACGCTATCCACCATGTGCTCTAAAATTTTGGGGCCGGCCAGTTCGCCGTCTTTGGTGACGTGGCCCAGCACAAACGTAATAATGCCTTTAGGTTTGCACAAGCGCACAAGCTCACTGGTACACTCGCGCACTTGGGCGACGGTCCCGGCCGAGGATGTAAACTCCGGGTGATAAACGGTTTGGATAGAATCTAAAATGAGCACGTCGGGGTTTTGGTTTTCAACGGTTTCTACAATTTTTTGAATATCGGTTTCACAAAGCAGCAAAATGTTTTCGCTCTTTACACCCAGTCTTTCGGCGCGCCCGGCAATTTGGTTGACGCTTTCCTCGCCGGAAATATAGAGCACTTTTTTACTTTGCGCCAGTTGTGCGGCCACTTGCAGCATGAGCGTACTTTTGCCAATGCCCGGCGCACCGGCCAATAGCGTAAGCTGCCCTTTGACAAGTCCGCCGCCTAGCAAGCGGTCAAACTCGCCAATATGGGTTAAAATACGTTCTTCGCGCACGGCTTTGCTGTCTGCCAGTTTAACTACTTCACTGGAAAACGACGTAAAACTGCGCGTGCGCGTGGGTGTTTTTTTACTTTCTTGCGCTTGGACCTCTTCTACCAAACTGTTCCAGGCACCGCAATCGGGGCATTTGCCCGCCCATTTGGGGGCCTGAAAACCGCATTGTTGGCAGATGTAAACGGTCTTAAATTTCATTATTTGGTTCCTGCTACCGCCGCTAAGCCAAAGAACGACGAGATATCTTGGTCGTTAAAGGCCACGTTGGCGCGGATAGCAAAGTTGTTGGTTTCCAGCGCGTCACGTGCCCAGGCACCCACACTAAAGTATTTGTTGAAGCGGAAGTCCACCCCGTAACTTAAGTTGGGTTTAGTGAAGTTGCGGTGATTAATTTCGCGGTCGCGACCCCAATCACTCAGCTCGCCAGTAAATGTAAAGCGGTTTAAGAACTCTTTATCGTGGAAGGGACGCAGCTCTAAAGCCACCCCGCCTGCCCCACGGATCATACCGGCAGAGAATTTAGCCCAGTGGTTGTAAAGCCCCAAACGCACGTCTAGTTTATTACGTTCAATGTAATCGTCTTCTTTGACGCGGTCGTCCTTGTTGCCCAAGTTAGCCATACCGGCGTGGTAGAACGTGTAACCGCTAGGCGTGTAAATATCTACCCCTAGGTCGCTAGTGGACAACGCAGGTTTAGGCATATAGAAGAAATCATAATCCCAGTACACTTGGAATTTACCCATTTTACCTACCACCGTTTTTACTTCGGCCATAGTGGTGCGTAAATCAGCCACTGTTTGTTTGACTTCTTCCTTCATTTGCTCATCTTTGAGCATACTGCCGATGACCCCGTCGCCTCGGTCAATGCTGGCGAGCAAATTGGTCAAATGTTCTACGGCAACGTCCAAATTTTGCACGGAAGAATTTAAGTAGGGTTGCATGGACGCAATCATTTGGTTTAAGTTGGTGGAAAGCTCGCGCAGTTGGGCCATGGTTTGGTTGAGTTGGTCGCCCAGCATACCGTGGTTGTTGACGCTGTCCACAAATTCTTTGACGCTAGACATGGTTTGCGTAATCATCACGTCCATCGGTACGTCGTTAAGCCCGGCGATATAGGAATTAGGTGTAATGAGCGGCGCGCCCGGACGGCCCTGCACTACCTTTAAGTATTTGCTGCCGATAATCCCGGTCATCACTACGCTAAACTGTGCGCCCTGGCGAATGGCTACCCCGTCGTGAATTTCGGCCACCACAATCACGTCCTCGCCTTCAATTTTAATCTTTTTGACTTTCCCTACTTCCACCCCCGCCAGTTTAACAGGCGCTTTAACCGGCAAGCCGGAAACGTCATCAAACTTAATGTTGATGTCGTAGGTCTTTGTGACGGAAAGTCCGCCCAAAAAGTACAGTGAAAACCCAAAGAGTATTAACCCTAGTACAGTAAAAATTCCCAACTTTGTTTCTGCTTTCATAGTTTTCTATTGTCATGCTGAGGTGTTTCTGCTCAGCATCTACTCCTATTATTTTTGTTGTCATGCTGAGGTGTTTCTGCTCAGCATCTATTCCTTTCAAGGTAGAGATCCTGAACAACAACCTTTCAGGATGACACTCTATTTCTGTTGTCATGCTGAGGTGTTTCTGCTCAGCATCTCATTCCGCGCGCAGTTTCATTTGAATCGGCCCTTTACTCGAACCGGTCACAAACTGCTTGACGTACGGGTTATCCGTCTTTCTAAATTCCTCCGGCGTACCGTGTAGCAAAATATTTCCTTCATACAAAAAAGCAATATAGTCGGCAATCTTAAAGGCCGAGTGCATATCGTGCGTAATCACTACCGACGTAACCCCTAACTTGTTTTTTAAGTCAATAATCAGGTCGCTAATAATGTCGGACATAATGGGGTCCAAGCCGGTGGTCGGCTCGTCGTACAAAATCACTTCCGGCTCTACGGCTAGCACGCGCGCCAAAGACACGCGCTTTTTCATACCGCCGGAAAGTTCGCTGGGGTTTAACTGGGCTACGTCGGGCTGCAAGCCCACCAGCGCCAGTTTTTCCCGGATAATTTTGGGGTAATCTTGCTCAGGCACGTCGGTCAAATATTTAAGGCCAAAAGTCACGTTTTCGCCTACGGTCATGGAGTCAAACAGCGCCCCTTCCTGGAACAAATACCCAAATTTGCGGCGCACTGCGGCTAGGCGCATTTCGTTTTTAATTTTGGTAATGTCGTGCCCGTCCACCATAATTTTGCCGCTGGTAGCGTGCAAAAGCCCTACCAAACATTTGATGAGCGTACTTTTGCCCGAGCCGGACCCGCCCAAAATGCAGGTGGTTTTACCGCGCGGGATTTTTAAACTGACGTCTTTTAGGACGTGTTTTTCGCCAAACGATTTTTTTAAGTGGATAATTTCTATCATCTTAAATCCCAAACGCCGTTAAAATGGCGGTTAAAAAGTAATCCAGTACCAAAATAAGCACAATCGTGGTTACGACGGCCCCGGTGGTAGATTTCCCCACCCCTTCGGCCCCGCCACGGGTGCTAATGCCTTTG
>CACXHA010000072.1 GCA_902767385.1 uncultured Elusimicrobium sp. | reverse complement strand
GCGTAAAAACGGACTTACTATTTCTATTGACGGTACGGCGGGGACTGGGAAGTCTACTGTAGGGAAAGCTGTGGCCCAAAAATTGGGTTATGGTTTTTTAAGTACAGGGGAACTGTACCGAGCTTTGGCCTACAAAGTGTATGAAAAACAAGTATCTCCCACAGATGGAGTTGCCGTTTTGGCTTTGGCAAAACAACTTAAATTTTCGTTTGTACGTCAGCCCGATGCAGTCCTTAAAATGCATGTGGACGGAGAATATTTAGGGGCCAAGCTTCATTTGGAAGAAGTAGGTAATGTAGCCAGTCAGGTGTCTACGCATAAGGAAGCCCGGGCTGTACTTACCGAGCAAATGCGTTTAGCCGGTAAGGACGGTGGCATTATTATGGAAGGGCGTGATATTGGTACGGTCGTGTTGCCGGATGCCGATGTTAAATTTTATATGACGGCCTCCGCGCAAGAGCGTGCCAAACGTCGTGTCAAGCAGCTTAAAGAAGCGGGGGAAAACCCGGATTATGAAAAAATTTTGGCACTTATTGAGGAGCGGGATTATCGTGATTCTCACCGAGCGGCCAGCCCTTTAAAACCGGCAGAAGGGGCAATCATTATTGATACTTCTTCCCTTACGCAGGACGAAGTGATTGCCACCGTGTTGGAGAAAATTTCCCACTATGCTGCTTAATTTTGTAAAATGTAGTGCGAGGGTGTATTTTAAGCTTTTTCACCGCATTGAAGTGCAAGGGCTTGAAAATATTCCGCCCAAAGGAGCTCTTTTAATAGCGGGGAATCATTTGTCTAACGCGGATCCGCCGGCTATTGGGGCCTTTGCGGGGCTCGTGCGGGATTCGCGCTTTGTAGCTAAAAAGGAATTGTTTGCCGTTCCTGTATTAGGATGGTTTTTTCGCCATTGTAACTATATCCCGGTGGATCGTAAACGTATTATCGGCGATATGGGGGCATTAAAGGAAGTGGTAGATGCGTTGGCTCAAGGGGAAAGTGTCATTATGTTCCCCGAGGGAACCCGGAGTAAAACGGGCAAACCGCAAAAACCAAAAAGCGGGATTGGTTTTTTGGTATATAAGACAAACGTACCGGTACTTCCGGTAAAAATAACGGGGACTTTTGGTTGGCCTTGGGTGGGTAAAATTAAAGTTAAGTTTGGTACTGTTATGCACCTAACTAAAGATGAAACACTAGAACCCAAAGTACAGTATAAACAATTTGCAAATCAAATAATGGATGCAATTAATTCAATAAATATCTAACGGAGGTTAACGGCGGTTTTTCAATATGAAAAATCGTTCTAAAGACTTATGACACAAAACGAAGAAATTAAAACTACGCAAGAAACTACCGAGCAAGAACTGACGATGGACCAGTTGATTGCGCAGCAAGAGTCTTTACTGGAAAAACTAAATAAACGTGAAATCGTGGAAGTACCGGTTGTACAAGTCAATCAAGATGCTATTTTAGTAGATATTGGTACCAAAAAAGAAGGTTCCATTGCTGCTAGCGAATTTGAAGGCAAAGCGTTACCGCAAGTGGGGGATAAAGTTTCTGTTGTGCTCGTAAAACGCGGCGGCGATGAACGCCCGGCTGTTTTGTCCCACAAAAAAGCGTTAGAATATTTGGGGTGGGACGTATGCAAAAAAGCCTACGAAGCTAAAGAACGCGTGAAAGGTACTATTTTGCAGCAAGTCAAAGGCGGTTATATTGTAGAAGTATTTGGAGTCAACGGGTTTATGCCGCTTTCACTCTCGGAACTGCATACGGCTTACAAACACTACCTGCCGGTAGGGGCCAAAATTAAAGCAGTTATCGTAGAATTTGTCAAAGAAAAACAAAAACTAATCATTTCACGCAAACAAGTCTTACAAGAAGATGAAGCCGTCCGCCGCGAAGAAGTGCTCAGCACGATTAAGGAAGGCGATGTGCTGCGTGTGGTGGTTTCCAAAGCCGATAAAGATAAACTTTATTTGCGTTTCCATGGTATTGAAGGAATTGTAGAGTTGGAAAACGTGGCTTGGAAAGAGCCTGAAACGGCTATTACCAATTTCCGCCGCGGTCAACGCCTCAAAGCCAAATTGCTCAAACTGGATAAAGAAACTCCTCGTTTGGAATTTGGTTTAAAACAACTCTTCTTAAACCCGGCCGATGCCTTAAAACGCCGCTATCCGTACAAAAGCTCTGTAAAAGCTGTTATCACCAAAGTATCCGAAGAATACGGCGTAGAGTGTACGATTGGCAAGAACAATACCAAAGGATTTATCAGCCCCTTTGAAATGGGCCGTGATTTTAATGCCAAAGAAGGCGATACGATTACCGCCTTAGTCATTGGCGTCAATCCGGAAACATTCACGTTAAACTTGTCCATTAAGAAATACGACCAAGTACAAAATCGCAAAGTGGTGGCTCAGTACTTAAAACAAGCCCCGCGCCCGACGTTGGGTGAGTTGTTGTCGGATTCTTTTGGTCAAACTGAAGAAACGGAAGGGACCGAAGAAGAATAAATCCAAAGTTAGATATTGAGAGTAAAACTCCCCGGGGGAATTCTCGGGGAGTTTTTAGTTAAAAAATTAAAAATATGCAAAATAAGGGGAAATGATATATAATAAAAATAGGTCTTTTTTTATCAAGGAGAACATATGAAAAAAGTTTTGTGTTTGTTAGCTATTGCTGCGGTTGCTTGTGCGGCTTGTTCCAAAAATAAAAATACAGCCCAAAATGGTGCTTATGGGGCCCAAAATGCTACGTATCGGGACGGGAAAGATGCCCGCTATGTAAAAGATGCAAAGTACCAAATTATTGACCAAGAATTTGACAATATGTTAGCTCCTGCCTCTGATTATGACAATATCCCCGCTTATGAACTGCAAGCCTGCGGAGATTCTTACTTGCCGCTTGTGGACCCGGATTGCTGCGGAAAAGCCAATGCCAAGGCCAAAGGTAAAGCCAAAGCTAAAGCTAAGGGCGTTGCCAAAAGTGTCAGCACAGCTCGTGCTAAAAAAGTGACTAACACCACCAATATTTACTACGTAGATGGCCCGAATCCGGACGTGCCGGTTTCTTCCACCACTACCACTAAAACGGTTTATTCCAGTGGAGCCGTAAGTACCTCTACCTCCACTTCGTCTAATACCAAGACAACGCAAAATGCGGACGGGTCGGTCACTACAACCACCGTTTCCTACTAATACGCATGTTGTACTCGTCTGAACAAATTCACGTGGAAGCCCATAGACTCTATGGGCTTCTTGCATGTGTTTCTAAGGCAAGAGAGAGTAAATGGACGTTAGCCGATTGTGAGCAAATAGCTCCTTATACATTAGAAATTAACCGTATTAAAAAAGAAAAAAATGCCGTTATATTGGCGCACTCTTACACTACGCCGGATTTAGTGTATGGAGTGGCCGATTTTCGCGGGGATTCCTTTCAGTTAGCGCAGCAAGCACGCCAAACCCAAGCAGATGTAATTGTGTTTGCGGGCGTCTGGTTTATGGCAGAGACTGCTAAAATTTTAAATCCTTCCAAAAAAGTAGTAATCCCGGCGGGGCGGGCTGGCTGCACGTTAGCGGATAGTATGACGGCGCAAGATGTGCAAAATTTGCGTGCCCAATATCCTGGAGTGCCGGCATTATGTTATATCAATAGTTCTGCCGAAGTAAAAGCGCAGTGTGATGCGTGTGTGACTTCCGGCAATGTGTTTGATATCGCCCAAAAAATGCCGGGAAATAGGTTGATTTTTGTACCGGATTTGTTAATGGCACAAAATATTGAAATAGAGCTCAAACGGCGCGGCAGCACTAAAGAGATTATTGCTTGCGGCGGGTCGTGTTGTGTGCATGATAAATACCGGCCGGAAGATGTGGAAAAATTGCGCGCAGACCACCCCGGGATTATCGTGTTAGCTCACCCGGAATGTGCCCCGGAGGTTTGCCGCTTGTGTGATTATGTGGGCAGCACCAAAGGCATGGCTGATTATGTGGCGTGTTCTTCTGCCAAACAATTTGGTTTGCTGACGGAGTTGGGACTTGTGAACCGGTTAGAAGCCGAGCACCCGGATAAAACTTTTATTTGGCCGTTTGGGGTATGTAGTTACATGAAAAAAAACAATTTGTTAAATACGCTGCAAGCATTAGTTTCTCCCCGGCCGGACCAACTGGTTGAAGTAGAAGAGGAGCTAAGCTTAGCAGCCAAAAAATCTATTGAAAAAATGTTTGAGTTAAGCAAATGATACTAGATAAAATTATTACATTAGCCTTAGAAGAGGACCTTAGTTTGGGGGATATTACCTCCGACACTATTTTTACGCCGGATCAACGGGCTCAGGCCGTAATTCGCGCTAAAGAAGATTTGGTATTATGCGGGCAAGAAGTGGCCGCGCAAGTATTTCATGCGGTAGATGCCGGGTTAATCGTGAATTTACTTAAAAAAGACGGAGACGAAGTTAAAAAAGGTGAAAACGTACTTGAAATTACCGGGCGTACTCTTTCTATTTTAAAGGCCGAGCGTACGGCTTTAAATTTTATGCAACGTTTGAGCGGAATTGCAACGGTTTCCCGTCAATTTGCCAAAATCGGGCAAAAATACGGAGTGATGATTGTAGATACTCGTAAAACCCAACCCGGTTTACGCCGTTTAGATAAATATTCTGTGCGCGTGGGCGGCTGCCGCAATCACCGCATTAGTCTGGCCGACAGCGTGATGATTAAAGATAATCACATTGCGGCTGCTGGTTCTATTGCAGCGGCAGTTAGCAAGATAAAAAACGCCATTGGTCACACCCCTAAAATTGAAGTGGAAACGACTAATATAGACGAAGTGCGGCAAGCGTTGGCGGCCGGGGCCGATATTATTATGCTAGACAACATGACTCCTGAGCAAATTGTTGCTTGTAAGGCCGAAATTAAAGGGCGAGCTATTATAGAAGTTTCCGGCGGTGTAAACGCGCAGAATTTAGAGAGTTACTGTGCCGCTAAACCGGACGTAATTTCTATGGGGGCACTTACTCACTCAATTATTGCGAAAGATTTAAGTTTAAAAATTGTAAAATATATTAGCTAATAGTGTAGAAGGAATATGGTAATGAATTATAATAATTTATTTTCAAGCGTAGTCAGCCGTTCCAAAGCGTCGGCGATTCGCGAACTTTTAAAAGTGATTTCCCGCCCGGGTATTATTTCATTTGCGGGGGGGCTTCCGGATCCTGAATTATTCCCGACGAAAGAAATTCAAAATGTATTTGATACGATTTTAACAAAATATCCTAAAGAAACGTTGCAGTACGGTGCCACCGAAGGGCAAGATGCTCTTAAGCGGGAATTGGTCCGTTTGGTAAAAGAAACCGAAAACATAACGGTTACACCGGAACAAATTTTAGTGGTATCAGCTTCCCAACAAGCATTGGATATGTCCGCGCGGATGTTTATTAATCCGGGCGATAGCATTATTACGGCTTGCCCTACTTACTTAGGTGCCTTGCAGGCCTTTCAAGTGGCCGGGGCGGATATTTTAGGGGTTGCCAGCGATCAAGACGGCGTATTGGTAGAAGATTTAAAAGCCAAGTTGGAACTTTTGAAACAACAAGGTAAATCCTGCAAATTTATTTACTTGGTGCCGGATTTTCAAAATCCTACGGGAACTACCATTCCCCAAGAACGTCGCGAAAAGATTTTGGAATTGGCGAAGCAGTATAATACTTTTATTTTGGAAGATTCGCCGTATCGTCAAGTGCGTTTTGAAGGTACTGCACCTAAAACGTTTTATGAGCTTGACGGCGGGCGGGGAAACGTCATTACGTTATTTACATTTTCCAAGGTGTTTGTGCCGGGGTTTCGCTTAGGGTTTATTATAGGCCCGGAGGAAGTGATTCGCAAATTTGTAATTTTAAAACAAGCGATGGATTTGTGTTCTTCGCCGACGTTACAGTTGGCAACGGCAGAGTTTTTAAGCCGCAATTTACTTTCCAATCATATCAAACGTATGATAGATGTATATCGCGCTAAGCGGGATTTGATGCTTAAAACGCTCCAAGAATGTATGCCCCAAGGAGTTACATGGACTCATCCCGAGGGTGGACTTTTCTTATGGCTTACACTTCCTAAACATATTGATGCTATGCAACTATTGTCTAAAGCAATTGAAAATAAAGTAGCTTATGTGGCGGGCGTAGATTTCTACCCCGACGGGAACGTATTTAATGATTTGCGCCTTAACTTTTCTTATTCCACGCCCGAGCAGATTGTGGAAGGGTTAAAACGCCTGGCGCAAACAATTCAAGAAGCTGTGTAATTATTTGAATTAAAATAAAAAATCCCCGCAGATAGGCGGGGATTTTTGTGATAGGTTTTTTATTAAAAAAGCCACACTTTAAGTAGGTAAAATACGGCGGAAATAAGTCCCGCAGCCGGAATCGTAATAAACCAGGCCCACACAATACGTTTAGCAGTTCCCCAACGTACGCCCGACAAACGTCGCAAGGACCCAATCCCTACAATCGCGCCGGTAATTGTATGGGTGGTGCTTACCGGGATTCCCAAAATAGAGGCAAAGAAGATAGAACAGGCCGCACCGGATTCGGCGCAAAATCCGTCCACCGGGCGCAAACGGGTAATTTTTTGGCCCATCGTTTTAACAATACGCCATCCGCCCGAAAGCGTGCCGAGTGCAATAGCTCCTTGACACAAAATAACGACGGATAAAGGCACTACAAACTGACCCTGTGCAATGGCGTGCATTTCACTGTGAGTAAGGAAAAAGTCCCGCACCGGGGCTACTTCCGCTCCGGCCATACCGCCCAAGAGCAACATGCTGATAATCCCCATGGTTTTTTGGGCATCGTTGCCACCGTAACCCAACGCATAGGCCGAGGCAGACAAAAGCTGTGCTTTGCGGAAGAATTTATCAACCTTAAAGGGACTAAAGTGGTTGGCGATGTTAAAGGTAATAATCCCGGCGATGGTACTAAGCAGATACCCAAGCAGAGGGGAAATAAAGATAAACGCGATGGTTTTTAAAATCCCGCTGGCTACCAATACGCCAAAGCCACCTTTCACGATTCCGGCTCCCATAAGCCCACCAATAAGCGCGTGGGAAGAGCTGGACGGCAAACCCAGCCACCAAGTAATCAGGTTCCACCCGCAAGCACCCATAAGGGCCCCAAAAATAAGGGTGGAATCTACCACGTTAATGTCCACAATGCCGGCCCCAATGGTTTTGGCTACCCCGGTTTTGAAAATCAAAAACGCAGCAAAGTTAAAAAATGCCGCCCAGGCTACCGCGAATTTAGGGGATAATACGCGTGTGGAAATCACGGTAGAAACGGCGTTGGCCGCGTCGTGAAATCCGTTTAAGTAATCAAAAAACAAAGCAAGCAGAATTAAAAATATAATCCACATCATAGGCTTAGTTGTTTTTGACTAAAATTGATTCTACCATATTGGCCACATGTTCGCAGAAGTCGGTGGTAGTTTCGGCAATTTCATAAAGTTCTTTTTGTTTGATGACCACAATAGGGTCTTTTTCGTTAGTAAACAAGTCGGAAATGGCTTCATCACGCAGTACATCACCTTCGTTTTCCAAGCGGTTGATTTCCACGCAGTGGCGCAACGTATCTTTCATGTGTTTATTGCTGCGCAAGGTGGCTACCGCTTTTTGCAGGGCGCGGGTAGTTTGTTCAATCACATGCGCCAGTCTTTTGCTATAGTCGGTTGGTTTTTCAATTTTATAGAGGTAAAACCGGTTGGCTAGCAAATAAATGTTGTCAATAATATCGTCTAAGCGGTTGGCCAACGCCAAAATATCTTCACGGTCAAAGGGAGTAATGAAAGTTTCGTTTAACGTATTAATGATGGCGTGTGTCATTTCATCGCCGTAGTGTTCAAATTCGTGCATTTCTCGCACATTTTCGGGAGTAAAAGATGCTTCGTCTATTACTTTTTTGTAAAACTCTGCTGCGCGGACTAAATTTTCCGCCTGTTTGTCAAACAAATCAAAGAATTTATCTTCCTTGGGTAGTAACATGTTGTTTTCTCCTATTTTCAGCTTAATAAAAAGCCCGTTTGTACATTACAAACGGGCGGCACAAATCATTTTTTTAGTTCTTGCTTTAACGCTTCAGGCAAGTTAATAGCAGCTTTTAAGAGCGAGGGGCGTTTTTTTATCTCTTCCATAAACGCCGCATCGCGTAGTTTGTTACGGTAATTCTTTTCCTGAAAAATATATCTAAATTTGGGGTACACATCGTAGGTCCCGGCTAGCAGGGCTACAATGTCTTGCACTCCCACAATTTCTTCGTCGGTAGGAATTACAAAAATTTTAACCTTGGAATTATCGGCCGAAATACAACACTCGGCTTTATTTGTCTCGGCGCATGCGTTCTTTTCTTCATCTAAGATAATGCCAAAGTTTTCCAGCCCTTTACACGCCATAGCACGTACATTACTGGCGCGTTCGCCAATGCCGGCCGTAAAAACAATACAGTCCAAACGCCCCAAAGCCGCCATATAGGCCCCGATGTATTTTTTTACGCGGTAGCACTCTACGTCTAAGGCCAGTTTGCATAGCTCGTCGCCATTGGCGGCGTTTTTGCGCACATCGCGTTGGTCTGAAAAACGGTCTCCGGTCAAAGCATACATGCCGGACTTTTTATTTAAAATCGTATACATGTCTTCGGGCTTCATGTTCAGTTTTTTCATCATGTGGAAGCACACGGAGGGGTCAATATCTCCGCTGCGCGTTCCCATGACAAGCCCTTCTAATGGGGTAAGCCCCATGCTGGTATCTAAACATTGACCGTTTTTAACGGCAGTTACGCTAGCCCCGGCGCCCAAGTGGCAGACGATGCTATTTACTTCGTCTACGTTGCGGTCCAGTAGCACCGCGGCCCGGCGGGAAGTATAGAGCACGGATGAACCATGAAATCCATACCGGCGGATTTGATAATCGGTATACCATTTGCGCGGTAACGCGTACATATACGAAGAGGCCGGCATAGTTTGGTGAAAAGCGGTATCCATCACACACACATGCGTAACGTTGGGTAACAACGCACGCGCAGCTTCAATCCCCATAATGTGGGCGGGGTTATGCAAGGGGGCCAAATCGGCAATATTGCGCAGTTCTTCCACTACGCTATCGTCCACAATAACGGATTTGGCAAATTTCCCGCCATGCACGATACGGTGCCCCACCGCACTAATGACGTTGATATTTTCAATAACGCCATGTTCTTTATCAGTAATGGTTTGAATAACTAAATTGATAGCATCTTTGTGGTCTTTACAGTTGCGAGATAACTCATAGGTCGGAAATCCGTTTCTATCGTGTGAAATAAAAGAACCGTCAATTCCAATGCGTTCTACACCGCCGGCACACAAGCTTTTTTTCTGTTCCCAGTCGTAAACACTATATTTAAGGGAAGAACTACCGCAATTTAAAAACAATATAATCATAAAATCTCCTGTTACTCTCATTATATCAAATTTTAGAGGAAGGTAGCCCGCAGACGGTCTATGTGCGCTTGCAGTATTTGCATTTGCGGATTTTCCCGGTTTTTACGTAAAAATTCTTCTTCGTACACGCCGTCCGGCCCTTTATAATAGCGGTCTACCCAAGTTTGAGCTCCCTCTAAATCGTGTTCGGCGAGGGCAATTTGGACTAAGAGCACATAGGTATTTGCGTTAACGGGGTCTAATTGTAGCGATTCTTCCAAATATTTTTTAGCTTGGCGTAAATTTTCTTTGGATAGTTGTTGATACAAAATTGCCTGAGCGGGGGCGGTTTGTGCTTGTCCCAATTGGCGCATACCTAATGCGTAATACATTTGCCCCAGGTTGTGATGTAAAAGTGCGTGGTTTGGGTTATGGGCAAGCACGAAGTTAAAATCATCTTGTGCCCGTTCAAAATCGGTCCGCGGTTTATCGTCGTCACCCAAGGAGGGAACAAATCGTTTAGCTGGGTCTAACGTCATGGCAAACACGTTGGCTCGGTATTGGCGATATTCACTTAAAAACGGGTTTAATTTAATGGCATCACTAAACGCGCCCAAGGAGGAACGGGGTTGCCCCATTTGTACTAATGCTACACCCAAACTATAGTAGTGGTTTGCCAAAAATATCCGCCAAAAGAACAGGCACGGGAGTAATGAAACTAGTAAAAGGGCGCATACGCTTATCCGCGTAGTTTGTTTGGCTATACGTGCATAGGTGTATGCTATGCCTAGCACAACACTCGCAAAACTCACCAACGCTAGCCCAAATAATATCCATTCTCCCGCGGTTTTAACGGCAATGTTACGCAGTACATAGTAGAAAGTGGCACTTGCGTACATAACAAGGGATAATACCGCCAGCCACGTCAACGCACGAAATACCCATAACAAGTGCGGATATTTGGGCGTTTTTTGTTCTATGTTTTCGGCGGGAGGATTGTTGAGCATAAGTGCCATTAACACCCCGATAAACACCGCTAACAGAAGCCCGCTAGAGGCAAAATGCACGCTGATATCCACAACGCTATGTAGTAAAAGCCCGGTCAAAGCGGCACTATATCCAAGGAGAGCATATTGCGTGACGGGCTCGCTGGTGCGGCGCATATTTTTCCACGCGCCAATCAGTAAAAAACTCATCAGCCACAAAAACAAACCTAGCCCGATTACACCGCCGGTAGCGGTTTGTTCCAAATATTCATTTTCGGCGTGGGCGGTTTCGTTATTGTGTGCATTTTCAATATAAAAAATTTGCGGTCGGCGGTAGGCCGGATACACAATTTTGAAGCTTCCCGGTCCTGTTCCTAATAAGGGGGAATCTTTAACCATTTCCAAGGCGGCAAGCCAAGTATAAGTGCGGAAACTGACCGATTGAAAACGTTTCACGCTATATACTCCCGCGGCTCCGGCCGCCACCACCAAACAAGCAATAGCGGCAAGGGTCCATTTTTTTAAATGTTTTTTGGCGGTGCTAACACAATGTGCATAGGTAAGTGCGGCAAAAACGCCCATGCCCGCATAGGCCAGCCAGGCTCCCTTACTTTCGGTAAAAACAAGGTCTAAAAGCCCCATACCCAGTAACACAAGTAACGATTTCTTACGGGTACGTAAAAATTCCGCTCCAATAATTCCCGAAGTGAGTACAATAAATGCCCCAAAAAAGTTAGGGTTAGCTAGGGTAGAAAAAATCCGGTTGCCAAAAAATCCGTGCCACGGAAGCAAATCCACACCGGGCAGCCAAATGTTTGTAATTTGCAAAGCTCCATAACCAAAGCAAATCCACGCACTAGCCACTATAAAACGGGTAATTATTTGTACGTCCTCACGGGTAAATTCGCACGCAATTAGACCGCTAATCCCAGCGTACATCCATAAACGCAAAAATTCCTCTGCGGCTTCTAGCTTGTAAGGAAAACATAAAAAACTAAGTGCCATCCACCCCATATATATAAGGAGCGGGGCTAAGCATAATAGCGTACGGCGTGTAAACGGATTTTGACGTTGGGTGATTTTTAAACAACCCCACAAGGATAACAAAACAACGGAACCGATTTGTAATAAAGTTAATTTTACGTGGGCCGAGTCATACGTAGCTACAAAAAAAGAAATACTTACTAAAAGGACAAGCCACCCGGTCAGCAGTACTAAAGCCCGGTGTAAGAAAGAATTTTTTTGTAAGGATAGATTAGTTGGAGTTTGACGTGCATGTGCAGCCGATTTTTTTTTGGTTATGTGTTTGACCATATTTATATTATAGAAAATTCTTTTTGGCCGTTGTTGTTTAAACCTCCTACTAGTTGACTTGTTTTTTTTTTTT
>CACXHA010000071.1 GCA_902767385.1 uncultured Elusimicrobium sp. | reverse complement strand
CCGGAACATGTGGTAGCCGAACACATAGACGCGCCTAAAGCTGATGCACTTATTACCAACCCGACGGCGCCCATTGAAAAACGTGTTTCTTTGGCGGAACGTCCGGAGCGTGAAGGTTACCGGGGTGAACATTGCCACGAGAAAAAACTGCGCTATGTAACTACGGTGGCAGATGCTCCGCTTACCCAGCGTGAAAACCGTCGTTTGTCCAAAGAACGCACCGTACTTATCTTTGCCGATAATTCTCAACTCATTAAAGCATACCAAGAAGAGTGCAAAGAACTTGGCGTGCCTTACCATGTGTTTACCACGCTCAAAACGCGCAGCAAAAACACTACCATTATGAATTGGGAATCGTACGAAGAAACCGAAGCCGCACTCAAAGCCTACGCGGCCGAAGATCCCAATATTCAAGGTATCGTGTATTTGTTAGGTGCTACGGTCAAAAAATTTGACAAAAAGCAAAGCCCGCACAACGAGCTAACCAAATACGTCATGCCGTTGTTTATCGCGCTGCGCGTATTTGAAAAAGGCCTTGCCAACCGCACGGATAGCGATACGTTCTTTGCCGTGAACACCAAGATTGACGGTAACTTTGGGTATTTCACCAAAGACGAATTTAATCCCATCGCGGGTGCGCTTACCGGCGGTGTGACTTGCTACCGCAAAGACGTGTATGAACGCACCGGTGCCATTTCCAAACTGATGGATTTTGAACCCACCGCTACGCCGGACGAAATGGCGCAAAAAACTATGGACGAAGTACTCCATGGCGATATGCGCTTAATGATTGGTACGCGCGATGGGGTACGTTCCACCATTTTGGGTTTGCCTACCCGTTTGGATCGCCGCGTGAAACACTTTGACCTAGCGGGCAAAACGATTATCTTTACAGGTTCGGGCCGCGGCATTGGGGCTATGCTTAGCCAAAAAATTGCCGCCCAGTACCATAGCAAAATTATTGTTTTGGATATTATTGAAATCCAAGAAAAAACGCCGCTATGGGCTTCTATGAACGAAGCCGAACTGGCGGCCCTTAAAAAGCAAATCTGGGAAGACCTTAAAGCAGACCCCACGCAAAAAGCTACGCCAGTCCTTTTGGAACGCGCCTTTGGACGCGTGAAAGATTCTATTACGCTTTACAACAACTTGCAGAAACTGCGCGAGTTGGGCAGCGAAGTGGAATACTACCATTGTGACGTGATGAACGCCGCTATGATGAAGGAAGTTTGCACCAAGATCAAAGCCAAAAACGGGCGCGTGGACGGACTTATCCACTTTGCCGGTTTGGAACGCTCTAAACTGATTTATGACAAAGACCCGGCGGAATACTACCGTATCTTTGACGTAAAAGCTACCAGCTTTGGCACCTTCCTGGCCAATAACATTGTGCGTGATGACGGATTCTTCGCTTTTGCCTCTTCCATTGCCGGTAAGTTCGGTAACTTAGGGCAAAGCGACTACGCCAGCGCGAACGATTATTTAGCCAAATCGGCTTTCTCACTCACCAACCAAGGTTACCGCGCCATTAGCATTGCTATGAGCGCCTACAAGAACGTGGGTATGGGGGTGCGTGCCGGGGTGGAAACCTTCCTGCGCTCTAATGGAGTAGATTTTGTGGACCCCGAAGACGGTATGCAAATTTTCTTAGATGAAATTGTGTACGGTCAAGTGCCGGAAATTATATTGACCGGTTCTCTGGGCCGCTTGGATTGGGACCACCAACTTAAATTTGATTGGGACGAAATCGGCTCTGCGGCCGATTTTGCCGCCAACAATGACGGCGGAAATAATACGCCGCAAGGTCCCGCACCGGTAACTCCGGCTGCCAAACCGACACCCGCCAAAGCAGCGGCGCCTGTAAAAGGGCCAGATGCTGCAAAAGCTACACATTTTTTAGGCGAGGTAAAGTCGCTCGTAAGCGGATCTGAAATTCACGTAGAGAAAGAATTTAACTTGACCTCTGATCCGTACCTAGCGGACCACGCCATTGAAGGAACGCCGTATGTACCGGGAGTGATGGGCATTGAAACGTTTTTTGAAACGTCTACCGCTCTTACCGGTAGCGTAACCAAAGCACTCAAAGATGTACATTTCTATTTGCCGATTAAACTCTTGCGCAACCGTCCCCAAGCGGTGCGTGTAATCGGTAAAGCACACGGTAACGACGTAACTATGGAAATTGAGTCTGATTTCATCAACAGCAAAGGTGTTAAAATGGGTAACACCCGCCGCCACTTTACCGCGCGCACGCTGACGGATTTTACGTCCACGTGGGAGCAAGTAAAAGCGCAAGCTATGACGGGCTTAGAAGCTGCCTTGCAAGTAACGCCGGCGGAAATTTATCAAAAGTATTTCCATGGCCCGTCCTTCCAAGTGTTAGGCGGCATTGTACGCGTCAATGAGCAAGAATCGTTAGCCATTTATAACACCACGCCGGCACCGCAATGGCCTACGCCTCACACGCTCTTAGCTAACCCCATGCTCATTGAAGCTGCGTTTCAATGCTGTGGGTTTCAAGATATGGCGGTGGCGCACAAGATGACCTTGCCGGACGGGATTGCCGAAGTAGCGGTTTTGAATAACCAATTACCGCCTGCCCGGTTGTATCTCTACGGTGTAAACAAAGGTACTACGGCCGATGGTAAAACCTTGCACGATGCCTACGTGTTTGACGCGCAAGGCAACGTGTGGGTGGAAATCCACGGTTACCAAGCGATTGGTCAATAATGCTTCAAACGCAAGTAGTTGATTTAAATAATCTGCCCCCGGTTAACGAGGTTTTGGGCGAAAAGGAACAAGCGTTTTATAATACGCTCAAACTTCCCAAGCGCAAAACAGAGTGGCTTGGGGGCAGACTGGCGTTAAAAAAACTACTGGTCGCACATATAGGCGGCACCCTTGCAGATTTTGAAATTTTAACCCCTGGCGGAGTCGGTAAACCTACGGTTAAGCGGGGGGGGAAAGAAATTACTATCCCCTTTAGCATTACGCATAGCAACGGTTATGCGGTGGCGGCAATTGCTCCGCAAGCCAAATATTTGGGTATTGATTTAGAGAAAGTTGCCCCGCGTATTAACGCGTGGAAAAGCACGTTTTTTCTTACCGAAGAACTCACGCGTGAAGATAACGAATTTTTAACCAGTTTGTGGACCCAAAAAGAAGCCGTTGTGAAACTGCTTGGCAGCGGACTGACCATTAACAGTTTGGACGTGCGTATCAAGGGCGGTCAAGCGCAGTTTTCCGGCCGTGCGTTGGAAATTTACAACACGCTGGGCCGTCCGCAAATCATCCTTCAAACTACTGTGCTAATACCTGGATTTTATTTTAGTGTCGCGCTAGCCAGTTAAATAAATTTATAGCATAGTTTCCCGGGAAGGCAAATCGCTTTCCCGGGATTTTCTTTTTGGCCGTTGTTGTTTAAACCTCCTACTAGTTGACTTGTTTTTTTTTTTTGCTACAGTTTTCAGTGATGGCAATGGGGGGATATATCCCTGTTGTTAAGTCGTTGTATAAAAGGTTTTAAAGCATTTAACGGTACTATAAAGGAGAAACAATGAGACAAGAGAAAAAGACGAGGAATCTTCGCTCTTTATGG
>CACXHA010000070.1 GCA_902767385.1 uncultured Elusimicrobium sp. | reverse complement strand
GTAAGCCACTAACATGGGGACGCCTAAAAGTGCATTTTCAAGGGTGGCTGTTCCACTGCAAGTGAGCAAAAAGTCCATTTGCCCGCGTATTTTGTAGTCGGTTTCTTTTACAAAATGAAAATTTTGTGGCGGCCGTTCTCCAAAGAGTTTTATAAAATCTCCTTCTTTAGCAGTAGGTAGCAAAAAGATGTACCCTTGCGTGTTTGGAAACTGTTTACAAATTTCTTTAAAAGTTTGATAAAAAACGGGTGTCAAACGGTTGATTTCCGTAGCGCGGCTGCCGGGCAATAACCCCAGTTTCCAGGTATGGTTTTGGGGGTCGGCTACATCAAAATTTTTAGGTTGCGGAGCAGGCATATTGTCTAAGAGCGGGTTGCCTAAAAATATCGCATTACCGCCACGCTTTTTATGAAACGCCGGCTCAAAGGGATAAATTACGTACATCTTTTTGGTAAGGGCGGCCAGTTCTTTGGCGCGGTATTGGCGGCTGGCCCACACTTGCGGGGTAACGTAATAGTACGCGGGGATATTTTCTTGTTTGGCTACTTTTAAAAATTGGTGATTAAGACCATAAAAATCTACCGCAATAAATGCATCGGGTTTTTGAGTTTGTAAAATATGGCGCACTTTCTTAATAAGCTGCCAAAATTGCGGAAGTTTTTTAACGGGTTCCACAAAACCTGTAATTCCCTGGGAGGCTAAATCGGCTACAAACTCGTCTGCCAGGGTTTTTAGGTAGAGCCCGCCAATGGCAACAATACGGACAGAAGGGTCTAACTCTTTTAACGCGCGCACGAGGTTAGCGGCATGAATATCGCCGGAGACATCACCTGCGGAAATAAAAAGTGTTTTAGATTTTGTCATACGCGTACTTTTTACTATTATACATATTTTGTGTTTAACGGACTGTAAAAATGTTTGACACGCGTTCTAAGATTAGTATAATGTTTGTATGAAAGAACGTTGCTTAGTGCTTATTAAGCCCGATGCACTCGAAAAACGCATTACGGGTTTGGTGGTGGACCGTTTGGAACGGCTGGAGTTGGATATTGTCGCCTCCAAAACGCTGTCTGTGACCGAAGATTTAATCCGTAAACATTACGCGCATTTGGCGGGTAAACCGTTTTTGGGAAGTACTGTGCGCTATATGATGGGCGATTATAACCATATTGCCAACCATAAAATTATTGCTTTTGTTTTCCAAGGCGAAAATGCCGTTACCAAAATTCGCACCGCTTTGGGTGCCACCAACCCCGACAACGCTGCCCCATGGACAATCCGCGGCAGTTTCGGTCATTTTGATAAAGCGGCTGACATTGTGTATAACTGCGTGCATGCCTCGGATTCGCCCGAAGATGCCGAACGCGAAATTGCCTTGTGGTTTAAACCCGCAGAGGTGTTGGACGCGTAATATGAACAGCCTAAAAAAAGGGTGCGTACTCGCTGTTTTAACCGGGTTATTTTTCCCGGCGTTTGCCGCCCTCAAGGCACAAAACGTGACACTTTCCACCAAAGATGGGTGGAGTTTGGCGGCCATTTATCAACCCGCTAGTGGCAAAGATACCACCGTTATTTTATTGCACGATTTAGGAAAGAAAAAAGAAGATTTTACGTCTTTCGAAAAAGCATTGGCCAAAGCCGGGTTTGGGTATTTGGCATTAGATTTGCGCGGTCATGGGCAAAGTGTAGGAAAGGGTGTTTATAAGACGTTTGCCCGTGAAGGAGCGGACAATCCGTTTAACCAAATGGTACTAGACGGCCAAGCTGCGGTGGAATTTCTAAAAGCCAAGAAAATTGCGCCGGAAAATATTATTTTGTTAGGGACTGGGTTGGGGGCCAATATTGCCGCCAAAACGGCTGAAAAAATGCCTGACGTGGAAGGAATTGGCCTTATTAGCCCTAGTGCCAATATCCGCGATGTTCTTCCGGTGTCGTCTATACGAGCATATAAGGGAGCCGTAATGATTGCGGCTAGCGCCGGGGACCGCAAAGGGTTTTTAGAAGCAAGTATTATGCGCAACGTGGCCTTTTTAACAACGGGCGAAGGGAATGTAACGTTTCTTACGGCGTATGATTTTGCAGGGCACGAATTATTAGATAAATATTTAACGCAGTCTGCGGTACAATGGGTGGAAACGCCACGCAAACCGGAAGTGTTACCGGATGTAAAACCGGCTGCTTCCACGATAGCCACAGATACAAACAGTGTGTTGATTACGCCGTCCGGTACGGAAGAGGCATTAGTGCCGTCCGTCTTGATGGATTAGGGCTGTTATAAGGAGGCCCGCTTGTGAAGCCGGCTCGAATTGTTTTCCCAGGTTTTTGGTTTGGTAAAAGCACGCTCAAGAAGGCGCAAGAGTTGGCCCGGCGTGGAGTAGGTGGTTTTTGCTTATACGGGGCCACCGCTAAAAAAGCGCAAGATTTTATCAAGCGTATGGAAGATGCTTCCCCCTACGGCCGGCTTTTATTTTGTGCCGATATTGCGGACAATTTAAGTGAAGTGATTGCCGATGCCCCGGCTTTGCCCGCCAATGAAACAATCGGGCAGTATGAGTTGCCGCAAGATGTGGCGTATCGTAAAGGATATTTAACGGCGCGTATGGCGTTGTCTATGGGGATTAACTGGGTGTTGGCCCCGGTGGTAGATTTGGGCTATAGTTCGCCGGCATTTAGTGATGTGCCGCTTAAAGTAACGCAAATGGCAGGGGACTATATTGCCGGGCTTTCCAATGGGGGAGCCTTAAACTGTATTAAGTATTTCCCCGGTGTATCGGGGGTGTTAAAGACGCTCGCACAAATGGAAGATGCCGAATTTGTGCCCTATAAGCATATGTTTCGCCGTGCGGATGCCATTATGCCGTCGGATATGATTTTCCCCAATATTGATAATGACAACCAAGCCATGCTTTCCGACAAGGTAATTAAGGGACTGCTTAAAAAACGGCTTAATTACAAGGGGTGTGTGGTCAGCTTTCCGCTTTTTAAGGGCCACTTAAAGTATGAAGCCGCCAGCGCTATTAAAATGCTGCATTGCAAGGTGGAAAATATTTTGGCGCCGCATGATGCCGATGCTGTAATAGAAGCCATAGAGCGCGAAGTGGATAAAGGATTTTTAACGGACGAAATTATCCATGCCGTTTCCAACCATGAAATGTTTTTAAGCAAAGTTTTTGCCGGGCCGGAACCCTTGCCCGTTAAAGAAGCGTTTGCGCTAGCTGAGAAAGATTTTAAGAAAAAATAACTTTAGCCGGCCGCAATGGCAGCACCTAACAAAGCTAAAATCGTTCCGCTAAAAATAACAATCAAAATAATCGGGATTAACGCAAATCCTATCGTGAGCCAACCAAAAAGGGCCGCCCACCACGCCATGTTTTTGGCTTCTTCCATGCGGTTTTGATACACCAAGTCACTGGCGCGTAACGAAAATACCAAAGCAGCCAAGGCAAGTGGAATCGTCCAAAATCCACCCAAGCAAGAAATAATAATCGCAATAACAACCAATACAAAGTGCGTGTTTATATTTGTGTCGTTCATAAAAATTTCTCCATAGTGTGTGATTATTATATAAAATATAATCAATAAGGAGTTTTTTATGATTACCAAACAAGATGTAGAACTCGCCGGCAAGCTGGCCCGTATGACGGTTAGCGAACAAGAAGCCGGTATTTACGAAGGGCAACTGCGTGCGTTGTTTGGCTGGGTCAATGATTTAAAAGCCATTAACACCGAAGATGTAAAATTGACCAACGTCACTTTGGCCGCGCACACCCGCCAAGATAAGGCCGTTACCGATGAGCAAGCCGCGGCTAAGTTGCGTGCTATGTTCGCTCAAGAATTAAACGACCAGGCCAAGGTAAAGAAGGTATTATAATATGACGATTTTTGAAATTGTAAAAGCCGTTACGTCCGGTGAAAAAACGGCAGAAGAAATTACCCGCTACTATTTAGCACAAATTAAAGAAAAAAACCCGTCCATTAACGCATTTGTAGAGGTGTTTGAAAAAGATGCGCTTGCCCAAGCCAAAGCGATAGATGCCAAAAAGGCACGCGGGGAAAAACTGGGCGTACTTGCTGGTGTGCCGGTGGGGATTAAAGATAACATTTTATACGAAGGCCATAAAGCCACTTGTTGTTCTAAAATGTTAGCCAATTATACGGCAGCTTATACTTCCACCGTAGTAGAAAAATTGTTGGCGGCTGATGCGGTCATTATCGGGCGCACGAATATGGACGAATTTGCTATGGGTAGTTCCAACCAAACTTCAGTATTGGGTGTGGTGCATAATCCGGTGGATTTAGAGCGCGTACCGGGCGGGTCGTCCGGTGGTTCTGCCGCTGCCGTAGCCGCGGGTATGGTGCCTGCTGCGTTGGGTACCGATACCGGAGGTTCTGTACGTCAACCGGCCGGATTTTGCGGAATTGTAGGTGTAAAACCGGGCTATGGGCGCATTTCACGCTATGGGGTAATTGCATTTGCTTCTAGCGCAGACCAAGTGGGTGTGTTGGCGGCTAACGTAGCTGATGCCTCTTTAGTTATGGAAGTAATTGCAGGCAAAGATGCGCACGATTCTACGTCTATTGATTCCCCGGTACCGCATTATACCCAGCAGTTTACCAAAGATTTAAAAGGTGTAAAAGTGGGCCTTCCCAAAGGATTTTTAGACGGCTTAAACCCTACGATTAAAAAACAAACCGAGCTGGCCGCACAAAAATTGCAAGAACTGGGTGCCGAGCTTGTGGAAGTGGACGTGCCACTGGCTAAATATTCGGCTCCTTGTTACTACATTATTACAAGCGCAGAGGCTAGTTCCAACCTGGGTCGTTATGACGGAATCCGCTACGGATATAGCGACCAAACGGCTAAAGATTTAAAATCGTATTACGAAGCGTCCCGCGCGCCGTTTGGACTGGAAGTGAAAAAACGTATCATCATAGGAACCTATGCGCTGACGTCTGAACGGTATGAAGAGTGCTTTTTAAAAGCCATGAAAGTACGTGAGCTGATTCGGGAAGATTTTAAAAAAGCGTTTTCCAAAGTGGACGTTATTTTAACGCCTACTTCGCCGACAACCGCTTTTAAAATCGGCGAGAAAGATGAAAACCCGCTCTCTTTATATTTGGCGGATTTGTATACTTGCCAAGGGAATATTGGGGGGCTGGCCGGTATTAGCGTACCGTTTGGAAAAGATGAAAAAGGACTTCCTATCGGAGTGCAGTTTTACGGGCCGATTTTAGAAGAAGAAAAAATTTTAAACGCAGCGTACCATTTAGAGAAAGCAAGTAAATGATTGTATCGGAATTTTCGTGCGGGGGCGTGATTTTAGACGGGCGCAAGGTATTACTTGTGCAAGTCAAAAACATGAAAGGCAAAAAGATTTGGACCTTCCCCAAAGGCCACATTGAAGCGGGCGAAACACCCCGCCAGGCTGCCTTGCGCGAAGTGTTGGAAGAAACCGGTTATAAAGCGGTCATTGTCCGCCCTATGATTCGTGTGAAATATGCTTTTACTTTTCAAGGCAATTATGTTAAAAAAATGGTGCAGTGGTATTTAATGAAAAAGCTGGGGCGTATCGGCAAGCACGATGCCAGTGAAATTCTGGCGATTCGTTGGGTGTCTTTACTTAAAGCGCACGAATTAGTGCAATATCCCAGCGATATACGCCTAGTAGATATGTTACTGGCTTCAATGAACATTACCCCTCATGAAACTTCGGAAGGGGAAGAATAAAACTAAAAATTTTGTCTGTAAAAAAGCACTGATTCAGTCAGTGCTTTTTTGTTGTTTTCTTTTTGGCCGT
>CACXHA010000069.1 GCA_902767385.1 uncultured Elusimicrobium sp. | reverse complement strand
TTACGTAGACTGTTAGTAAAATTTTGCCGGATGAAATTTCCGGCAACATACCAAGTAAACAACTGCCCCGGGGATCCTCGTCTCCCCGGGGCACCAATTTTATTCTCTCACAATATGCTAAAATATAGGTGATATGAACCAAGACAATAAAGCTATTTATTTTCGCCGCACCGCACTTCGCAAAATTATAGAAGCGTTTGACAAAGGGACCTTGGAAACAAGCGCTTACCGTATCCCATACGAAGTAATCCCGCAAGATTCCAAATCTTCTGTGCGGTGTTGTATTTATAAGGAACGTGCCGTTTTTCGTGCCCGCACGCTGGCCGCTCTGGGTTGCAGCGTAGAGGAAGACGACGAAGCCACTTCTCTAAATGATTACGCTAAAAAGGCTTTAAACCGCACTGAAATTTCACCTATACCCCTCACGGTTATGGACATTGCCTGCCATGGCTGCCGTAAGGCGCGCCACATGGTAACCGAAGCGTGCCAAGGTTGTTTGGCGCGTCCCTGCCAGCAAGCGTGCAAGTTTGGCGCCATTAGTTTTATTGACGGACGCTCTTTTATTGACGCCGATAAATGCAAAAATTGCGGTGCGTGCAAATTAGCCTGTCCGTATAACGCCATTACTTTTATTCCCGTTCCTTGCGAACAAGCCTGCCCCGTTAACGCAATTCACAAAGCCGAAAACGGAGTAGCTGAAATTGATTTTGATAAGTGTATTTCCTGCGGGCATTGTATGGAAGCTTGCCCATTTGGCGCCATTATGGAACGCAGCCAACTCATTGATGTTTTGGGCCAACTAAAAAAAGGAACCCCCGTAGTAGCCATGATTGCTCCGTCAATTGTTGGACAATTTGATTGCACGTTGCCACAACTAATTACTGCAATTAAAAAGGCCGGTTTTCCGCATGTAACCGAGGTTGCTTTAGGTGCCGATGTAACTACGGCCAATGAAGCACGTGAACTGGTAGAACGCCTTGAAAACGGTGCACGCTTTATGACTACCTCGTGCTGCGCCGCCTGGATACAAGCCGTTAAAAAACACTTGCCCGCACTTAAAGAATTTGTATCACACACCAAAACCCCGGCCGCATATACCGCCGAGATTGAAAAGAAAAAAGGCAACATCACTGTATTTATAGGGCCGTGTGTTTCCAAGCGGGCCGAAGGCATGGAAGACCCGAATATTGATTACGTAATGACGTACGAAGAATTAGGCGCTATGTTTGATGCCAAAGGAATTGACCCTGCCACGTGTGAAGAAACCCCGCTAGATCCAGGTATTTCCGGTGAAGCACGTTACTACGGTGTAACAGGAGGTGTGGCTCAAGCGGTGGAAAATGCCATCGCCGGCAAAAAATCGTTTAAGAAAATGGCTATTAACGGTTTAGACAAAAAAGCAATGGCTTTGCTGACGGCTTTTGCCAAAGGGGCCGGAGACTTCCAACTTTTAGAAGTCATGAACTGCAAGGGCGGTTGTATCGGCGGTCCCTGTACACTTAAACCGCAAGCGCAAGTAATTAAACCAATTAAGGACTTGGTAGAAAAGTCCCCTAAAGTTAAATGCGCGCTCAATGAAAAAGAAAAATAAACTTACGCTTACATCAAAAAGCTCCGCTTACAAGCGGGGCTTTTTTTAAAACATCTAATTGCCTACACACCTAACGTGGCAAGCAATTTTTCCATGGGTTCTTTGGCTTCCCCGCCGCCTTGGGCAAAATCCGGCCGTCCGCCGGCGCGTCCCTTTAACCCTTCGGCCAGTTGTTTGGCTACCGTTACAGCATCTGTGTTGGGGAGTTTGCCCGCCATTTTGACTACAAACGAGCGCTTCCCTTCATGATCACACGTCACAATCACCAGCGCTTGCTTTTGTTTTTGCGCAAGCGTATCGGCAATATTACGCAGTTCCTTAGGTTGGGCCTCGTCAGCCTTACGCAAAATAACCGTCGTGCCGTTTTTCAAAGTAAGGCTCATCTCGTTCACGCCGCCCGCGGCTAAGGTCTTTTGGCGGAAATCTTCGTAGCGTTTTTTAACTTCTTTGAGTTCGTCCATAATCGCGTTGACGCGCACAAATACGTCTTTCGCGGGAACTACCAAACGCGCAGCCAGCGTATCGGCTTGTCTGTTTACTTCCTTCAAATAGTCTAGGGCCGCATATCCGGCTACTCCTTCAATACGGCGCACCCCGGCGGAAACAGAGCCTTCTTTGAGTACCAGTACGGTAATCACGTCCGCCGTATTTTTTACATGGGTACCCGCGCACAATTCCAAACTGTACTTTTGCTCGGGGTGTTCAAAACTTCCCCCCATCAGCACAAAGCGGGCCGGGTCGGCATACGTTTCACCTAACAAAGTAACGGCCCCTAATTTTTCGGCATCCGAGAGCGGACGTGTTTGACACGTAACCGGGAGAGCGTCTTGCGCGGCTTTATTGGCAATTTGCCATGCCTTGTTAAGCTCCTCTTGCGACGGAGTTTTAGAAAGCGTATAGTCAAAGCGGAACCGTTCCGGCGACACATAAGACCCGCTTTGGTGTACCGTCGGCCCAAACACTTGGCGCAAAGCCGCGTTAATTAAGTGAATAGCGCTATGGTTTGCCATACAACGTTTTCGCAAATCCGCATTTACTTGCAAGGTAACCGTTGCCCCTTTTTGGAGCGTTCCTTTTATTTGGTGCAAGAAAATTTTTCCTAAGGGCTTTTGCACATCTTCAATTTGTGCAATCTCTTTTCCGTCTTTTAAAATAATTCCTTTATCGCCAATTTGTCCGCCGGATTCTGCATAAAACGGCGTAGTGTTAAATATGGCAAATCCGGTTCCGTTGATTTCGTCCACCGTTTCAAATTGTTCATTTAAAAGGGCTAAAACCTGGGCTTGTTGCGTCAGCGTTTCATATCCCACAAATTGCGTAGCGGGCAAGGTGTTTTCTAATTTTTGCATCACAATTACTTTGCCTTTGCTAAACTCGTCCGCATAAGAGCGGCTTTTTTCTTGGGCAGATTCTTTGGCCTTTTTATAACCATCTTCGTCCACTGTAACGCCTTTGGCCAGCGCAATTTCTTTGGTCAGCTCTAATGGGAACCCGTACGTTTCGTGCAAGTGGAAGGCATCTTCACCCGCAATTGTTTTGGTTCCGCTGGCTAACAATTCGGCTAACTTCTCTTCGCCGGTAACCAGCGTTTTGCGGAATGCTTTTTCTTCTTGTTTAAGCACCTCTTGGATATGCGCCGCATTTTTATCAATTTCCGGGTATAACCCCGCAAAAATCTGCTGCACCACCGGCACTAGCGTATACAAATAGGGTTT
Organism: uncultured Elusimicrobium sp.; assembly: GCA_902767385.1. Lineage (GTDB taxonomy): Bacteria > Elusimicrobiota > Elusimicrobia > Elusimicrobiales > Elusimicrobiaceae > Avelusimicrobium. The sequence goes on along the minus strand of CACXHA010000069.1, from coordinate 4,561 downwards.
GTCGCTACCCATCAGTTTAGCGTAACGCACCGCGCGGCGAATTAAGCGGCGCAAAATATAACCGCGCCCTTCGTTGGAAGGCAAAATACCTTCGGCAATTAAAAAACTGGAACTGCGCGCGTGATCGGCAATAATACGCAAAGCGGCAATTTCTTCCCGCGTTTTGCCTTCAATATGTAAATCTTTTTTAGCTTGCGCGGTAAGTGGCGTAAATAAGTCCGTTTCAAATACGTTTTTAGCGTTTTGCATGGCCATACACAAACGCTCTAACCCCATACCGGTATCAATGTTGTTGTGCGGTAAAGACGCCAACGTACCGTCTTCCTGGCGGTTATAACTTTCAAACACGATGTTCCAAATTTCCACATAGCGTCCGCAGTTACACGTAATATCACAATGCGGATTTTTGCAACCTTTGTCGCCAAAATCGTAATAAATTTCCGAACAGGGACCGCAGGGTCCGGTAGGCCCCATGGTCCAAAAGTTATCGGCTTCGTCCAGTTCAAAAATATGATCTTCGGGTACAAATTGTTTCCAAATTTCATAAGCTTCCGCATCGCGCGGAGCAATACCGCCCTTGTAAATGCTGACGTACAGTTTTTCAGCAGGAAGCCCCAGTACTTTTGTTAAATATTCCCACGCCCAAGCAATCGCTTCTTTTTTAAAATAATCCCCAAAAGAGAAGTTGCCCAACATTTCAAAAAAAGTAAGGTGTCTCTCGGTAAATCCCACGCTGTCAATATCGGTCGTACGCACACATTTTTGACACGTTGCCGCATTTTTTAAGGAATTATCAATCCCTAAAAAATTAGCCTTGAACTGCACCATACCGGCAGAAGTAAATAAAAGGGTCGGGTCCGAGTGTGGAATTAACGAGCTAGACGGCAATACCGGCAGTCCTTTGGATTTAAAAAAGTCTAAATATCCGTTGCGGATTTGTGTACTGGTTTTCATGTTAAAAATCTCTCTTAAAAGGTATAATATAAATTATACTATTTTATTAGGAGCCGCGCAGAAGCCGGGAGAAGAAAAATGCATAAAATTTTGGGATATTTGCTGATTTGTGCAGGTCTTTTTATCATATTGTTTGCGTTGCACGCCATGTATCAAGTATTTGTAAATGGCGAAAGTGTGGCTGCCCTGGTTAATTTTGCTGATTTAACCCTTCAAACACAAGCCGGCCCTTTGCAATTTCCCATGCAACAAACAAGCACGATTGCCAATCTGGGGCTATTTGCGCTATTTATGGGTTTTTTGGTAGCGGTAGGAGGCAAAATTGCTTCTATCGGTTGCCAACTCTTAAAAATAGAGCGGTTGCACGAAGCACTATTGCAACTTAAACCGGGAAATATGACCGAACAAACCTTTAAATCCTTATGAAAATACGTTTTATCTTAAACCCCATTAGCGGCAATAAAACAGCGGACGTAGAAGATATACAAGCTCAAATTAAAGACTATTTTCCGCAAGCCGAACTCTGCGTTACGGAAAAACCCGGCCACGCTACCGAACTGGCGCAGGAAGCAGCCAAACAACAATTTGACGTCGCCGTAGCCATGGGTGGGGACGGAACTATTAACGAAACGCTCAAAGGCGTGCTTGGCACTTCTACCGCGCTTGGTATTATTCCCCGCGGCAGCGGAAACGGTTTTGCACGGGAACTGGGTTTGCTGGGCACATTAGATAAAATGCTTCAAAAACTACAGAACGCCGTTTTTCAACCTTGTGATGTCGGGTATGCAAACGGAGAGCCGTTTTTAAATTTAGCCGGCGTAGGAATTGAAGCCGCTATTGCTTGGAAATTTGCCCGGTACGGCAAACGCGGCATGTGGCCTTATTTTAAACTGGCAGCCAAAACGCTTTTTGCCTATAAACCCCCCATCATACGCATTACTATTGACGGCAAACAATACCGTTGGGCTCCGTTATCTTTAGTCTTTGCTAATAATCGCCAATACGGAAGCAATTTTATCATTGCCCCGCGGGCCGCTATTGCCGACGGGAAATTAGATCTGGTGGTACTAAACGACGTACCCAAGTACAAACTGGTGGCCGCCTTGCCGTTCTTTTTTACGGGGAATGAACCGCCTCTTAAAGTAACCGCCTATGCACAAATACAAGGGGCGGTTATAGAAAGTGACCAAGAAATTTTTTATCATATAGACGGAGAGCCGCGCAAAACGGCCCGCCGATTGGAAATTTCATTAACTCCGCACGCGTTGCGATTATGGGTACCTTAATATGGCTACCAAAAAAAGAACTTCTACGCGCCGCACCCACGGTAAATTTTCTCAAAAACAAGCCAAGTTTTGGCTTACCATTATCTTGGGCGTAATTGTATTTTTTATGCAACAAAAAGGAAAGCCCTTAACACAAGATGAAAGCGCCTCCACCCCGGCCAGTTTTGAAAACGTATCTATTGCCTCAGTATATGACGGAGACACGTTTAAAATCAACTTAAATTGTTCTATGGCCGTTTACTGCGAAAAAGTACCTGTGCGCGTGCTAGGGGTGGACACGCCCGAAATTAAAGGCAAGACCGAGCGCGAGAAAAAACTGGCACAAGAGGCAAAAGCTTTTACGAAAAATTTTTTGGCGCAAGGCCCCATTTCTCTTTCTAACTGCGGGCGCGATAAATATTTCCGCTTGTTGTGCGACGTCACCAACGGGCAAGGCAAAAATTTAGCCCAAGAACTCATTAAAGCCAAGTTGGGATACTCCTACTACGGTGGAACAAAATCCACTAAATTCCAATAATTTTTCAGTTAAAAATGTCCTCCCTAACCGGGAGGACAATTTAATTATCTGCGGTGATGATGCGGACCTGGGCCGGGTCTTTGACCGGGCGCCCGGTGTTGCCCCGGCGCAGGGTGGGAATAATGATGGTGGTGGCGATGCCAATAAATACCGTTCCATACTAGCCCCCCTATCAGCGCCGTACCTAAAATAGGCCCTATATAAGAACGCCGCACATAGGTATTAGACGTTTGACTATTTAACCGGGCCTGTTCCAAGGCCGTTTGCTCCCGGGCCTGCTCAGCCGCATAGGCCGAGTTAGAAGCCGTTACCGTAGCCATAAAGGCCTGGTATTCCTGCGCGCTGGCAAAATTGCGCACCAATTGTCCGTTTTGGAAGAGCGCAAACTCTCCATTATTTTGGTACACTTGATATTCCGTACCGTTTGCCACGTCAGTTACCGTAGTCAAAAAAGCACCCGTGTTACGGGCATAGTTTTGTTCAGTCACCGGGATATTGATACCGTATTTTTCGTTAAACGCCACAATCCCTCTAGGGTTGTCCGCCACACCGATTAACGGTTGCGGCAGTTTAAAATCAAACAGAAACAAGCGGTAATCTTGATGTGCACCTCCATAGCGCACCACCGCATATTCTTTTCCGTCGGTCGCCGTATAAACCTGCTCGGAAGCGGGTACGGTGTTAATAGCCGCCACCACCGTTTTGCGGTTTTGGCCCGCAAACTGGGCAGCCAGCTGATCGGCCGAGTAGGCAAGCACAGCCACGTTGCGACCGGCTGCCTGTGCGTAGAGCGGGCCCCCCAAGGGGCCCAACAACAAAAGCCCTGCTAGTAATAATTTTTTCATACACATATAACACGCTTTGTACAAAATATATTGCAATTGTTTAAATAGAGGGAACACAGAAACTAGCTTCGAGTTTATTTAAAACTCCACGCATTGCCCATGGTGTTTTCAATGTATTCCAACAGACCCTTATGCAGCAAAATGCGTTTATTGGTTTTAATACGGTGAATTTTTTGGGGATCTTCTTTGGAAGGAACTTCCAAATAGACTACAGTAGTCCCTTTGGTCATATCCAAAAAGCGTTTTAATTTCTCAAGCCCTAATTTGGGGTATCCTGCCGGGATACGAACCGTAAATTCATCCGCGGCCGAAGCAATCAGTTCGGTAATATCGCTTACATCTTTTAAGTTCAGCTCCACGCGCGCGCTCTCATCATCTACTTTAATATCGCCGGTAAAGCTTAAAATAACATTGGGAGCCAGTTTATCCGCAAGCTGCGCGTACGCTTTTGCAAAACAGTTTACCGCCAATGAGCCGGTGCAATCTTCTATCACAAATTGGCACCATTCTTTTTTCTCTTTGTTTTGGCGTTTTTTAAAGAGTGTAATAATACCGAGCACATTTAAACGCCCGCTAACCTTTCCGTCTAAAATATCTATAATGGGCGTACATTTTAGCCGCTCCAAATGCTCCTGATAACGCGCCAAGGGATGTCCACTAAAAAACAACCCCAGCACTTCTTTTTCATTAAACAACAGCTCTCTTTGTGTAAAGGGGCGTGCTTTGATTGGATCTTTTTTCTTTACACTGAGCACACTGGAAAAATCATCTCCAAATAAATTTCCTACGCTATTTTCTTTCTCTTTGGCAACCAGGTGGGCCATATCTACCGCATTATCAATATTAGCCAAAATATTGGCACGCGCTTGTTTAGGGTCTTGCCCGGGGCACAAACTATCCAACGCCCCTGCTTTGGCCAAGCTTTCAATTGTTTTCTTGTTTGCTTGAAACAAGTCAAT
>CACXHA010000068.1 GCA_902767385.1 uncultured Elusimicrobium sp. | reverse complement strand
GCGCCGGAAATTTACCTGGCTACCGACCCTGACCGCGAGGGCGAAGCCATCGCGTGGCACTTAATTGAACTGTTAAAATTACCGGCCAACCGCTACCAACGTATTTTCTTTCACGAAATTACCCCCACCGCAATTAAAGAATCGTTTGCCCACGCGCGCAAAATTGACGAAAACCTCGTCAACGCCCAGCAAGCCCGCCGCGTTTTGGACCGCATTGTAGGCTATAAACTTTCCCCCCTCTTGTGGAAAAAGATTACCCGCGGTTTATCGGCCGGACGGGTGCAATCCGTAGCGGTACGCTTACTGGCCGAACGCGCCAAAGAAATTGCTGATTTTAAGGAACAAGAATACTGGACCATGCAAGCCCAGTTTGAAAAACCAGGCACCGCCCCATCTTTCTGGGCGCGCGTCACCAAATATCAAGGCAAAAATGTGGAACAGACCAAAACCTATAAGCTCTTTGCCGAAGATTACAAAGTCAAAACCACCGTCTTTGATGCGCCCGAAAAACTGGCCCCGGTCAGCGAGCTTTTGCGTAAAGGGCCCAACACCGTTTTAAAGGTAGAGAAAAAGGAAGTCAAACAACACCCCAAACCGCCGTTTATCACCAGCACCTTGCAACAAGATGCCTACAACAAGTTGGGGTTCTCTTCGCAAAAGACCATGCAAACCGCCCAACATCTTTATGAAGGTATTGATGTGGAAGGCCAAACCATCGGTTTAATTACGTATATGCGTACGGACTCGTTCAACGTATCTAAACTGCTCCAAGAACAAACCAAAAAATTTATCGGCCAAAAATACGGGGAACAATTTGTGCCGGCTAAACCCAATATTTTTAAAAGCAAAGTAATGGGCGCGCAGGAAGCCCACGAGGCTATCCACCCCACCGACGTACGCCGCACCCCGCAAAACATGAAGCCGTTTTTGACCGCGGACCAATACAAACTCTATGAGCTTATTTGGCTTCGCTTTGTGGCCAGTCAAATGGCCGACGCGGTATTTAATACCGTTTCTATTGATATTGCCGCCAAGAGTGAAAAAGACTGCATCTTGCGCGCTACCGGGCGCACCATTAAGTTCCCGGGGTATTTGTCTATTTACAAAGATGAAGACGAGAACACAAACGAAGAAAGCGCTAGTGCTTTACTGCCTATCTTAACCGAAGGGGACGAGCTCAAACTGGTGGAAATTAAAACCAAAGACCACAAAACCACCCCGCCGCCGTATTACAACGAAGCCAGCTTAATTAAGACGCTGGAAAAACATGGCATTGGCCGCCCGTCCACTTACGCCCCCACTATCAAAACCATCATTGACCGCAAATATATTGCGCGCCAACCCAAGTCCAATAAACTGGTGGCTACCGATTTGGGAATTACAGTAACCGACAGTTTAAAGGGATTTTTTAAAGAAATTATGGACCTTTCCTACACCGCCGGTGTGGAAGAAAAATTGGATAAAATTGCTGAAGGAACCGAAAAATGGGTGGAACTGATGGGTTCTTTCTACCAAAACTTTGCCAAAGATTTAGACGCGGCTGACAAAGGCATGCAACGTCCGGCCGCGAAAGAAACCGACGAAAAATGCCCTATTTGCGGCAAAATGATGCTTAAAAAACGCAGCCGCTTTGGGGAATATTTAGTTTGCAGCGACGATACGTGCAAAGGCAAAGTCAACTTAAGTAGCACCGGCGAAAAGATAGCCCCGGAAAAAACCGACGAGATTTGCGATAAATGCGGCAAACCCATGGTCATCCGCACCGGTCGGCGTGGTAAGTTTCTGGCGTGCTCAGGGTACCCGGCTTGTAAAAACACGTTTTCGCTAGATGCAGAAGGCCACAAAGTGGCCTCTACCGGCCCTATTGTTACGGACCGCTTGTGCGAAAAATGCGGCAAACCCATGGTACTGCGCACCTCTAAACGCGGGGAATTTTTGGGTTGTTCGGGCTACCCCAAATGCAAAACGATCGTAACGGTTACACCGGAAGAAATCGCCCAAATCAAAGAGGCGCACGCCCAAAAACAAACCGAAAAAAAGTAATATGCAAGCGTGGATAGACGGCTTTTTAACGGAACTGGAAAATAAAGATTTTTCGCCCTTAACGGTGCGTGCATATGCCACGGCTTTGGGCGAGTTTGATACGTTTTGCAAAGCCCGCAAAATTGCCAAAGAAGACGCTTTTGCGCCCGCCCATTTACGTGTGTTTTTGGCCAACGTGCAACTGGGTAATCCCAAACGAAATACTGTACTACGCAAAATAGCCACCTTGCGTAGTTTTACGGCCTATTTACTGCGTCAAGGGCATTTAACTAAAAATCCGTTTAAGTTGTTGCCTTCCCCCAAAAAGGAAAAATTACTTCCTAAATTTTTATCCGAACCGGAAACTGACCGCTTGATACAAACCGCCGCTCACAGTAAACATTTTTCGCCGCGTAATGTAGCGCTTTTGGAACTGATGTACTCCAGCGGTTTGCGTCGCAGTGAAGTGACTGGCCTTAAAATTGCAGACGTGGACTTTTTTAACGGGCTGGTCAAAGTGCTGGGCAAAGGACGCAAAGAACGTTTAGTCCCCGTCACACAAACCGCACTACAAGCTCTTAAAGATTATTTAGCTACCCGCAAAAACCCGCAACCGCAAGAGACCTTATTTTTAAACAAAAACGGGACTCCTCTTACCGGGGACGGGCTAGCCTTTATTTTCAAAAACACAGCGATTGCTTCGCACTTGGCAAGGCGGGTAACACCGCATAGTTTGCGCCACTCCTTTGCTACTCATTTGCTAGGGCACGGGTGCGATTTGCGTAGTTTGCAAGAAATGCTGGGGCACAAAAGCTTATCTACCACACAAGTATATACACACGTCTCGCTGGAGCAACTGAAAAGTGTGTACGATCAGGCACATCCCAAAAGCAAGGAGTCATTATGATTGGAATCGGTGTAGATATCGGCGGCACTTTTGTAAAACTGTACGTAATGAACGACCATGGCGAAATCTTTCGCCAGGAAAAACTGGAAACAAATTTTTCCAAAGGGACCAAAGGATTTGTAACTCAAATTGGTGACTTTATTAACGACATTAAAGAACAATTTGCCGACCAGCGTGTCTGCGTAGCCGTTGGTGCGCCCGGAGATGTGGACCACGAAAAAGGAATTTTGCGCTATAACCCCAATTTAAAATTTACCGACGTGCAAGAATGGCCGCTGGCCGACCAACTAGAAAAATATACCGGCCTGCGCCCGCAAGTGGTCAACGACGCCACCTTAGCCGCCTGGGGCGTATATGAAACCGATTTGCAACGTCAAGGGACCAACGTGCTTATTGTAACCCTAGGTACCGGTGTGGGCGGCGGACTTATTATTAATAAAGAGCTTTACCAGGGCTCGCACGGAACTGCCGGAGAAATTGGACACATGAAAATTGCCGACACATCCGTCGGTCCGCTATGCGGCTGCGGGGCACGCGGATGTTTAGAGGCCTTCGTGGGAACCATTGGCATTAAACGCCGTACGTTGCAAAGCATTGTGGATCACCCTGATTCTATTTTGGCTAAAATGGTCAAAACCGGGGCAGACTTTAAAGTGGACCAAGTAGCTAAAGCGGCTGAAAAAGATTGTCCGCAAGCCCTGAAAATTTGGCAAGATACGGGTTACTATTTGGGGTTGGGAATTGCCAATTTATCATTAATTTTGGACTTAGACACCGTCGTTTTAACCGGGGGCGTTTCCGGTGCGGCACTTTACTTTATGCCCGCTTTAAAACAGGTGCTGGAACACCAACAAATTAAAACCCCGTTTAAAAAATTAAAATTACTCGTTTCTAAAAACCCCAATATCGGCGGAGTCGGCGCAGCGATGTATGCACTGCACCAAGCTCAAACCTATTTACACAAATGAAAAAACTACTATTTGTTTTACTCTTTGGTGCACTTCCTGCTTGGGGGCAGGAGCGGACTTTGCCCGCCCCGCAAGAGGATAATTTTGTTTATTTCACCGCCGATAAAGCACAAGTAGAACCGCAAAATAAAAAAGTTACGTTGGATGGAAACGTGAAACTTATCCAAAAAACGCCCGACGGCACCGTACGTACCGTAACCGGGGAAAATATCAGTCTGGACCAACTCAACACCCAGTTTACCTCACAAGGGCCACTGCGTATCGAAGATAACAAAGGCAATGTCATTACCGGTAATAACATTTCCGCCAACTACACCACGCAAGATTTTAAAGCCGAAAATATGACGACCGAATATCCCCCCTTACGCGTGCTTTCGGCCCGCGAAATTTCTTCTAAAAACGGCAAAAAGGTGCTGCATAAGGCCACCGTAACGTGCTGCAATAAACCCGACCCGCACTATACGATGTCTGTCAGTAAACTCTCTATTTCCCCGCAGCAACGTGTCTTTGGAACTAATGCCGTCTTACGTTTAAATAACGTACCCATACTGTATTTGCCGTTATTTTGGCGTTCCTTAGATTCACAAAAGTTTTGGACCACGTATGTGGAATTTACCCAAAGTAATAAAACCGGGTTTGGCATTTTAACCACTACTACGTTCCCGGAAGTATGGCTCTTAAAACCTAAACTTAATTTGGATTACTATACCAAATCCGGTTTGGGTATCGGCGGGGAATTAGCCGCTATTGCTTCCGATAAACTGCGCGGGACCGGCGAATTTTACTTTATTGATGACCATGCGGATTATCAAGATTTTTCCCTCACTAACTCCAACCGCTGGGGTGTACAGGGCGGTTATTGGTGGGAATTATATGATTCTTCCAACCACTTTAATAACCGTACCGGGGCACTTTACCAATTCCAAACGCAATTTCGTATGGTATCGGACCCGTATTTCTACGATTCTTTCTTTCGCAGTAACCCCTATATCTTTATGCCGGACCAAGATACTAGCTTCTCGTTTTCGCGGCAAACCCGCCGCACAACCTGGCGCGTAAACTACCAACAAAAAGATTTATTCGTATGGAGCAAACAAAAATATATGGCCCAGGAACGAACTTTGCCGGAACTGAAATTTATGATGCTACCCATCAACGATCCCTGGCTAAAAACCGCTAACCGATTTGAGGTTAATTTTACCAATACTTCCACCCTGCAGTATGACCCCAACGAAATCCCGGCGGAAGGGCCTTATCAACGTCAACTCCACGCCAAATGGACCACCGAAAAAGCCCTTAAGCTAAACCGTCATTTTACGCTTTTGCCTCGTGTGTTTTACGACCAAACCGCCACTTTTGCCGATAAAACTTACGAAAATAAAGATGCTTGGGTTGGCCGCGTTGGAGGGGACCTAAACTTACAGACCCGTTCTTTGCTAGGCAATACCGATATTGGCTATGAATTTACCAAACGCCTTTCCACCGGTACGCTTACTTCGGACCAAAATTCCTTGGATAAAGGAATTGAACGCAATCACCTGTACTTAAAACATTACTTCCGTCATACTTCCGGTACTTATCTGCGCTTTGAAAACGGATTTAACCTGTCCGATACTACCATTAATTTGCAAACCGGATATTTGGAAGCATTATCCTGGGAACATTTAAAAAACCGCATTGAACCCCTTGTTTTGGAAACCGGTTATACCTCCCCCACCGGTTTGTTCACAGGATACGTACAAGACCAATATGATATTACCAAAAAGAACATTAACTTTATCGCCCAAACGTACGTAAACATAAAGCAACACTCGCTAGGATTTGGTTTTAATAATTTTGCCAATTATACTTCGCCCGATTCCAAATACCAAACCCAGGCAGACCGTTACACATTTACAACCAGTTGGGGAATTCGGCCAACGAGCGGCCTGTGGAGTGCGGACCTGGGAATTGATTTTTCTTTTTACCGCAAGCATTTTGACAGTTTTAACAAATTTGCACGTTTTGAGCGTTCCTTTCATGATTTGAAAGTGGAAGCAACTATCCGCCACCGCAACGAGAACTTGTCTTTTGCGGTACGCTTTAACATTTTATGCGGGCAGGGAGCCAAAAAAGAGCCCAAACCCGACACCTATTTTTATCCGTGGATGAACGACAACCACGTACGTAACTAGAGAGGTATAGTATGGTAAATCCGCTTATTTATCACAAACAAGGTTGGATAGAAGTTATTTGCGGGTGTATGTTTTCCGGTAAAACGGAAGAACTCATCCGTCGCGTACGCACGGCTCTAATTGCCAAGCAAAAAGTGCAGCTATTTAATTCGTCCATTGATACACGCTATGGTATCAACAGTATTATTAGCCATAACCAAAATAAAGTGGCCGCTATTTGTGTAAAACATTCCAGCGAAATTTTGCCCTTGGTAGAAAAAAACACCCATGTTGTTGCGATTGATGAAGTGAATTTTTTTGACAAAGGCATTGTAGAAGTATGTGAAGAATTGGCCCGCCGCGGCAAACGTGTGATTGTGGCCGGCCTGGATACCGACTACCGCGCCGAACCCTTTGAAGTAACTGCGGCCCTGTTGGCCAAAGCGGAGTTTGTTACCAAGAACTTGGCCGTTTGTACTAAATGCGGAAATCCTGCTAGCTTTACACAACGTATCAGCAAAGATACAAAACGCATTGTGGTGGGAACGACTGACGCTTACCAAGCTCGCTGTCGCCGATGCTTCCGTAAACCGCGTGCAACTAAGACCAAATAAAGTAAAATATATCTAACAAGGAGGAAAATATATGATTTACGCTGGATTTTTTAGACGTGCAGTTGCTTTTATTATAGACACCGTTATTGTAATGATTCCGGTCTTGTTTATTTTTGGACCTATGTTAGCCGTACAAGTGGTCCCCTTGGCGGATAATACCGGCAACATTTCCGCTACGCAGGCAAGCCTGTTAGGGGCTACGGTACTAAGTTGGCAGATTGTTTCTCTGCTTTTGATGTGGCTTTATTTTGCCTTCTTTGAAAGCAGCACCAAACAAGCGACCTGGGGTAAACAAATCTTAGGCATTAAAGTAGTAGGTCCTCAAGGAATGCGCTTGAGCTTTGCGCGTGCCACCGGTCGTTTCTTTGCTAAAATTTTATCTTACTTCATTTTTTACATCGGCTTTATTATGGCGGCATTTACCAACCGCAAACGTGCACTACATGACTTTGTAGCAGAAACATACGTCGTCAAAACAACCTATGAAGAAGGCCAGGAATTACCCGAAACCCCCCGACACACGCTATGGTTGGTACTGGTAAGTGTGGTGTGGGTTTTAATCTTGCTAGGCGGACTGTTTTTGTCTTCCCAAATTAGTCTCTCTCCTACCGAACAAGCCGCTCAAATGGCGGCCGGACGTATGGAACAGTTGGCTCAAAATGGCACGCGCCTAACCCAACCGATGCGTTTAAACGGTATGACGCTTTTTTATACGCCGGACGGATACCGCGCCGTAGTAACAGACCCAGTTTCCAACAACAAGTTTACGCTCTTCTTGCAAAACGGTACTAATCAAACGTGTTGTTTGGCTTTCCCGTTTGGCGATTGTGAAACAACAGGCTTAAAAGCGTGTAAGTAAAATAGTTTTACAAGGAAAAAGGGAACCGCCCAAGCGGTTTCCTTTTTTGCTGTCCAAAAACCTCAATTTTTATTGGCTGATTTATCAAATTATCGCATTGACAGGGCCAGTTTTCCGAGGTACGGGGTAATTTTAAACAAATTTGGCCTAGTTCTAGGCGCACGCGAGGGAGGAATACTGGCGGCACGCGCGCGG
>CACXHA010000067.1 GCA_902767385.1 uncultured Elusimicrobium sp. | reverse complement strand
GTTTCAAATCCCATTTTGCGGGCTTCTTCCAAATACGTGACAATTTTGTTTTCTTTATCTTCTGCCCCGATAGCATTGTGACCAATTTCGTTGGTAAGGGCCGAGCACATAAATTCTATCGGGTAATTGGCTTTTAGATACGCCGTTTGGTACGTTACGAGCGCATACGCGTAGGAGTGCGATTTATTAAACCCGTACCCGGCAAAGGCCTTCATCTGTTCGTAAATATGCGTAGCTGTTTTTTCGGGAATTCTATGTTTTTGGCAACCTTCTACAAATTTTTTGCCAAACTTTTCCATAACTTCTATTTTCTTTTTACCCATGGCCTTACGCAGGGTATCTGCTTCCCCCGGAGTAAAACCGCCGAGTAACTTGGAAATTTGCATAATCTGCTCTTGATAGACCATACAACCGTACGTATCCTTTAACACTTCTTCCAGCAGCGGCGTTTCGTACGTAATTTTTTCCTGCCCGTTTTTACGCCGCACAAACATATCCATCATTCCTGATTCCATGGGTCCCGGGCGGTATAATGCCACTAAGGCAGACAAATCACTAAACTGGCTGGGTTGAATTTTTTTAATAAGGTCGCGCATGCCGCCGCTTTCCAACTGGAAAATACCCAATGTCTTGCAGGCGGAAAGCATTTCATACGTTTTTTTATCGTTGAGCGGGATTTGGTTGATGTCAAAATTAGGGTCATGCCGCTGCCGTATCATTTTTTCGGCATTATCAATTACTGTAAGGGTCCGAAGCCCCAAAAAATCCATCTTTAAAAGCCCTAGATTAGAGCATGGCTCCCCTTCAAATTGAGTGGTAATTGATTCCTTGGCCCCACGCGAAAGCGGTACATATTCACTAACCGGTTCGCGCGTAATCAAAACACCGGCCGCGTGAATCCCTGTATGACGTTTCAGCCCTTCCAATTTTTGGGCCATTTCATAAAGTTTTTTAGCTTGCGGGCTTGCCTCAATGGCGGTTTTGAGCTCATTGATTTCCAACGCTTTTTCCAATGTCATTTTGGGATCGTTTGGAATCATTTTGGTAAGCCGATTGGCTTCCGCCAAAGGCACTTCCATAGCGCGGGCCACGTCTTTAAGTACCAATTTTGCTTTCATCGTACCAAAGGTAATAATTTGGGAAACCCGGTCCGCCCCATATTTCCCGCGCACATAATCAATCACACGTTCGCGCCCGGCGTCGGACATATCAATATCCAAATCCGGCATACTCACCCGGTCCGGGTTTAAAAAGCGTTCAAAAAGCAGTTTGTTTTGGATTGGGTCAATGCGTGTAATATCCAAACTGTACGCCACCAACGAACCAGCACCGGATCCGCGGCCCGGCCCTATGGGGATATCATGCGCACGTGCCCAATTAATAAAATCACTCACAATAAGGAAATAGCAGTCAAACCCCATCGTGATAATGACGTTGAACTCATATTCCAATTGTTGCCAATAATTCTCGGGCACATTGCCGTGCATTTTTTTAACAAGTCCTTTACGGCAAAGGTCTTTAAAATATTCGGCTGAATTGGGGAACTCGGCCGGAATATCAAACTTAGGCAAAATAAATCCATGTTTAGGAAATTGCAAATCACATTGTTCGGCAATTACAAGCGTATTTTTACAGGCCTGCGGCGTATGAGAAAATAGCGCACACATTTCTTCGGGCGATTTAAAATAGAGTTCGTGCGACATTTGCATACGGTGCGGGTCACTTAACGTCTTTCCCGTTGCAATACATACATGCACATCATGTGCTTCCCAATCTTCTTTTTTCTCATAGTGACAATCGTTAGTGGCTACCAGCGGGATTCCCGTACGTTTTGCTACATCCTTTAAAAGAGGGATTGCCTCCATTTCCTCACGGATGCCATGGTCCATAAGCTCAATATAATAATTGCCTTTGCCGAAAATATCTTCATATTGCTTGGCAAACGCACACGCTTTATCAAACCCGTCCACGCTGCGCACGTATTGTGATAACAACCCTTTTAAACACCCCGACAAGCACAACAATCCACCGGAATACTTAGCCAGCAAATCCGTATCAATGCGCGGATGATAATAAAATCCGTTTACCCACGCTAGGGAATTAAGTTTTACTAGATTTTGATACCCCTCATGGTTGCGGGCCAGCAAGGTGAGGTGCCCGGTTAAAGCCTTGTCTTTAACGTCATATTTCCCTTCGGTAACGTAAAACTCGCACCCTACTAACGGTTTTAATCCCGCAGCGGTGGCAGACTCATAAAAATCAAGCGCGCCGTACATATTGCCGTGGTCCGTAAGTCCCATGGCCTTAATGCCCTGTGCTGCTAATCCTTTCAAAAAAGCTGAGGGTTTGTGATTCTCGGAAATGCGCAACATGCCGTCTAACAACGAATAGTCGCTATGGTTGTGGAGTTGTACAAATTCTGCCATAAGGGAAACCCAAATATTATAAGATGTATCTATGAAACATTATAGTAAATTAAAAGAAACAAAAATTTCCAGTCAAACCCTTTTTAAAGGTGTTTTAGGAGTAAAATTAGATACTGTAAAACTCATTAACGGACATACTTCTACCCGGTTGTATTTTGACCACCGCGGAGCCAGCGGCGTACTGCCGGTGGAAGGCGACTGTGTGTATTTAGTACAACAATACCGCTATCCTATTGGCAAAGTAACCCTGGAAATCCCCGCCGGCAAGCGTGAAAAAGGCCAAACGTTTTTGACCTGCGCCCGGGCCGAACTCAAGCAGGAAACGGGCATGCGTGCTAAAAGCATAAAACACGTGATGATGTTTAACCCCTCCAACGCATTTTCTAACGAGCAATTACACCTGTATGTAGCCACCGGGCTTACGCGTGGGAAAGATTCACCTGACGAAGATGAATTTATTAACCTCAAAAAAATCCCCTTTTCCCAAGCGTACAAAATGGTAGAAAAAGGGGAAATTTGCGACGCTAAAACAATTATTATGCTTCAATGGTGGAAGTTACACACTTGCAAATAAATCTTTTACAACTAAATACTCATAACACTTTTATAACAAAAAATCTGCTCTTCCTTCAAATTTTTGCCTTCTTAAAACCAATATGGTATAATGATTTTAGATTTAAGCCCAGTTGGCGCAGCGCTTGCAGCACAAAGTTTGTTCCCGCAGGGAACGCGCGCCGATGAGCAAACAATTTAAGCAGTTTTAAGCCCAGTTGGCGCAGCGGTAGCGCGTTCCCTTGACATGGGAAAGGTCACAGGTTCAATCCCTGTACTGGGCACCAT
>CACXHA010000066.1 GCA_902767385.1 uncultured Elusimicrobium sp. | reverse complement strand
CTGGCGGAACGCGCCCGATAGGGCGGAGGTATCCGACCGAGTGAGCAACAACGAAATGCACCTAATTTGGCAGAAAAAAGACCCCCTCTAGATTCGGTTTATTCAACCTACCACCCAGAGGAGGCTCATTTACAACTATGCATCTACGTCTCCTTTGTCCGCCATCGCATTTTGTATCAGCCGGGACTTACGCCACCGTACACATTGCGCAGGCCGAAGCGAAACATCAACCCCCACAACGCACTGTTCACGCCCACACCAACCGGACCCTCCCAGTTAAACCACCCCCCGCAACCACAGCGGACCTCTTATACCTTGCGGACGGCATTTCCAACTGCTTGGCAGCCACGTCAACCAACTACCACCTCACAACTAGAAACACACCAGGGCAGCGGGTAAAACAACCCCTTTCCAACGGCACCCAACTGCTTGTGTAACTTCCATACTCACAGTATAAGAGTATTTGAAAAATTGTCAAGGGGTATTTTTGTAGAAATTTTGCGCGGGCACTTTGTTGCTCTTTTTTATTTCGTCATCCCCGAATGCTGTAATCGGGGATCCCCTCCGCTTTGTAACAACATTAGGTCATTTCAAAGTTGATTTGGAATCTCACCACTTTTATAACGACGAGATCCTGAATCAAGTTCAGGATGACAACATAAAAAGACACTGGAAAATGACAAGATAAATTTATTCCAACACGCTGGGCGCGGGGAGTGCTTCATCAGCGGGCGCACCGGCAGCGGGCATCTTCTTTGGCGTAGCCACTTGTTTTTCCGGCGTCACTTGCTTTTGGGTAGGAACTTGCTTCTCTGTGGAAAATTGTTTCTCGGTCGGTTGTTTGCCGGCGGCGGCTTTGTCTTTTACCGGCAGCAGTTCTTCGTTTTGGCTGGCCGCCAAACCGGTGGTTTCTTCGTCGTCCTCGTCGGCCATCGGGGTTAGCACAATTTCTTCTTCTTCGTAAGACTGGTCTAGCAAATCTATTTTTTCTTCCTTCACTACCACCGCTTGACGTTTTACGGTTTTAGGCGCGGCCGCCGCTTTTTCTTGGGCGGTACCGTAACGGTTACCCGGGTTCCACCACTCGGGCGGATTGCCGGCACATGCCCCTAACAGGGCAGCGAGAAAGAATAATCCAAAAATCTTCTTCATAGATATATTATACTCATCTTGCAAGTGTTTGCGCAAGGAGTGCCTCTTTATAAAGGGCCCCCGCGTGGTAACTGCTGCGCACCAAGGGGCCGCTGGCTACCGCCTTAAAACCTAGCGCAAGCGCCTCTTGTTTCCACGTTTCATATTCGGCCGGCTCGGGGTAGCGTTGCACCGGGTAGTGTCGCACCGACGGGGCCAAATACTGGCCAATCGTCAAAATGTCCACGCCTGCGCTACGCAAATCACGCATCAAAACGGAAATTTGCGTGGGCGTTTCCCCTAAACCCACCATAAAACCGCTTTTGGTAAGTAACTTGCTGTTGTATTTTTTGACGTTTTCCAGTAGCGTCAGCGTGCGACGGTAATCGGCGCCGATACGCACCGCGCTGTATAATTCTTGCACTGTTTCTACGTTGTGTGCCAGCACGTTGGGGCAAGCATCTAAAATTGTATGCAGCGCGCTTACGTCTCCGCGCAAATCGGAAATAAGCGGCTCGGTCTTTACGGCGGGAGTAGTGGCGGCAATCGCGCGCAGTACGCGGGCAAAATGGGCGGCACCGCCGTCGGCAAGGTCATCACGCGTAGGCATGGTTAAAACCGCGTAGTGAATATTCCACTCTTTAATGGCGTCGGCTACGCGCTGGGGCTCGTTATCGTCGGGCGGGAGCGGACGCTTTTTGTCCACCGCGCAAAACCGGCAGCCGCGCGTGCAGATTTCCCCCAGCACCATAAACGTGGCGTCCCCGCAGTTAAAACACTCGCCGCGGTTGGGGCATTTAGCGGCGTGGCACACCGTATGCAACGCGTGCGCCTGCAAAGAATCTTCGGCCCGCAAGGCACGTGCCTGGCGCAGCGCGGCTTTATTTTTACCAACTATTTGTTTGAGCCAATCGGGAATCATAATTATATTATACCAAGTTCATTAAAAAGGTATAATAAGATAGGGATTATGAAAAAAGGGTTTTTGCTTTTGCTGTGCTGCTGCTTGGTCCGCCACGCGTTTGGTGCGGCCTATACGCTGCCCGAACGCATGCACGAAGCCGCCGAGCTTTACTTCAACCACCACCCGCAAGACGCGCTTAAAAAATACATAGAAATTTCCAAAGATACCGGCACCAAAAATGCCTTCTTAAACGCTATCTTTATTGCCATGGAGCAAAACCAACCTAAAATGGCGGTAGATGTGGCGTTAGAGGCGTACCGCATGTACCCGCAGGACGACGAAATTATTGAAATGGCGGGCGAAGCGTTGCTGGGCGACGGACAACACGCCGCGGCGGAGCGGATTTTGTCGTTCTTGCCGCAAGACAACAAAACCGCCGGATTTTTCCACATCAATTTGGCCCGCGCGCAACTGGGAATCGGCGAGCCGAAACTGGCCAAGTACAACTTAAAACAAGCAGTGAAAGCCGGCTCGCACCCCGGTCTAGCCAACTATCTCTTGGGCGGCGTGTACGAAAGTGAACAAAACTACAAAGACGCCGCAAAAGCGTATCAGGCCGCCTTAGATTACGACCACCAATTTATGGAGGCCCGCGTGCACCTGGCACACGCCCTAGAGCAAGCTAAAGAGTATAACGAAGCGTACAGCCAATATAAGATTTTATTTTCGACCGACAAAAAAAACACACGTGCCGAAGAAGCGCTTGCACGTTTGCGCCCTAAAATTACCCGCCCCGAACACGAACTCTCCGCGCAGCGCCCGCCTTTAGAACATACCGATGTGTCCCCCTTGGTGCTGCCTCCCGGTGCGGCCACGCCCAAAGAAATCAAAATCGGCCTGGGCGTTACGTCAAGCGGGCAACCTACCCCGCGCACACAGATTACGTTTATCCCTTCCGGCGAGTTCACACTGACCGATAAGAGCGGCAAAACGCTAGCCACCGGCAAAGGCGGCGAGGTGTGGAAAGCCGTTTTAGAAAATAAGCAAACCCATTTGGTAGGGCCGCAAGGACAAAAAGTGCCGTTCAAAAAAACAGTTACGCTGGAAATTACCGCCGATAACCCCACCCAAGCGCCCACGTTTATCGTTAAAAATTTGCTCAGCGGGGCCGGGATGAGTTGGGCCAGTATGGGCGACAAAGAGTACCGCGGTAAACTGGAAATTTTGCACTCTGCCGGCAACAATTTAGTGCCCATTAACGTGCTGACATTAGACGAATATGTGCAAGGCATTATCGCCGCGGAAATGCCGGCCGGTTTCCCGCAAGAGGCGTTGCGCGCCCAAGCGGTACTGGCACGTACGTACGCCTTAAAACATTTGGGGAAACACAAATACTACGGCTATGACTTGTGCGACGCGCAAAACTGCCAAGTGTATAACGGCGTAAATGCGGAAACCGAAGCCGGAAACGAAGCCGTAGAAAGTACTATCGGCCAAACGTTGCAGTATAAGGGCAAACCCATTGAAAGTGTGTTTTCGGCCAACTGCGGCGGCGTAACACAAAGCTCCAAAGATGCCGGTTGGACCGAAACCCCGTACCTGCAAAGCGTGTCCGATTACCAAAATTTGGAAGTGGACCAATTAGAGCCGTACCAATTTAAATCTTTGTTACAATATCCCCCCACCGCGTACAGCAAGTACGATAAACACGTCAGTATGGCGGCGTTTCGGTGGGCGCGCGTGGTGAGTGAGCCGGAACTAAGAAATGTTATTAAAAACCAGAAAAAAGATATCGGTCCAATTACGGCCCTTATCCCACTTAAACGCTCCCGCGCGGGGTATGTAACCAAATTGCTCGTCAAGGGCACCCAAGGGACCGTTACGCTGGAAAAAGAAAACGTAATCCGCAACAATTTAAGTATCGGGCTACTACGCAGCAGTTATTTTATTGTGCAACCCATTTACCAAAACCACCAACTTAAATACTTTATTTTCTACGGCGGCGGTTGGGGCCATGGCGTAGGTTTTTGCCAAACCGGGGCCGCCGGACGTGCCGACGCCGGGCAAGATTATAAAACCATTTTGGCTCACTACTTCCCGCTGGCCGAGCTTACCCAGTAGTGCGAAGCCGCCCTTGTTATTATAAGCATCACCCCCGAAGGTTATTATTAGGCGTCATCCCCGAAATTTGTAATCGGGGATCCCCACCTTACTGTTGTTTGAAAGCGGTGGAGATTCCCCACAACAACACTGGGGAATGACGAAATAAAAAAGAGCAACAACGTATTACACTAAATTGGGAAGAAATTGCAGGATTAAAAATTTATTTCACTCCAATTTAGCGTAAGACGAGGCGTGAGTGAGCGAAGTATACTGTGCGCAGCGGCGCGGCAGCGCCGAGGTATTCGAGCTCACGAGCAACAACGTATTACACTAAATTGGGAAGAAATTGCAGGATTAAACAAAATTTTGTATAATAAATCAAGGGATTTTTATGACGCGGGAAGAACAGTTACTTCAAAATTATAAAGATGTAAAAACTTCCCTTGAACATGCTGCCCGGCGCGCCCAGCGCAAAGCGCAGGAAATTACCCTCTTAGCGGTTACAAAATACGCCCTGGATAAGGACGTATTAGTTTTGTTAAAACGCGGTGTACTGACCGATATTGGCGAGTCGCGCGTGCAACAAGCGTGGGCCCGTTGGCACGAAAACCCGGCTTTTGCACCGTTTAGCCAAGTAAAAAAGCACTTTATCGGCCACTTGCAAAAGAATAAAGCCGCCAAAGCGGCCCAGCTATTTGACTTTGTAGATTCGCTGGACGATTTAGAAACCGCCCGCGCGCTTAGTAAGCACTTGCCCGAAGGGAAAACCTTAGGCGTACTGGTGCAAGTAAAGCTCAGCCACAAGGATACGCAATCAGGGTTGCCTTTGCCGGCCGCGCGCGAACTGGCCGCGCAGCTTAAAACAGCGTTTGAAAATGTGCGCATACTGGG
>CACXHA010000065.1 GCA_902767385.1 uncultured Elusimicrobium sp. | reverse complement strand
CGCCCGGTAGAAGCCGTAGATTTATCAAGCCCGGCTACCGCTTGCTGAATTTGGGTGGCCACTTGGGCGGGAGTAGTGTAAGCAATATACACTCCGCCGGTGGCTTTGGCCAGTTGCGCCAAAGAATTTTCATCTAACTTGGAAACTACCGTCTTGCCCGATTTATCTTTCTTATATTCCAGTACGTTGCCGTTGGTGTCCACTTGGTCCGGAATAAGCGCGCCTTCGGTACTGCCGATTCCTACTGCAATCACGCGGATTGCGTTTTGTTGGGCCAGGGTTTGTGCTTGTTGTAATTCTTGCGGGGAGTGGTCTTCCCCGTCGGTAAGCAAGATAAGTGCTTTCTGCCCGGGATAGCTTTTAAGCATATGTGCGGCCAGCTCTACCGGGGCGGCCAAAGAGGTGCCCGGCACCGGCAGCATATTGGGTTGCAAGGACGCGATAAAATAATTCAGCGCGTCGGTATCGGTGGTAATGGGGCATTGGATAAACGCTTTGGAAGTAAACGCAATAATTCCAATGCGGTCCTCTTTTAAGTGTGTAACAAGCATTTGCAACATGCGCTTGGCGTTGGTCAAGCGGTTGGGTTTTACGTCTTGTGCGCGCATACTGGCGGATACGTCCACCGCAATTACGGTTTGGGCAAAATCTCCTTGCGCTTCGGTAATTTCAATGCCCCATTGGGGCCCGGCTAAGGCAATAAACACAAAAGCAACACTTGCTAATAGTAAAGCGTTTTTCCAACGGGAAACCTTGTGCAGATGTGCCGTTAGTTGCGTGTAAGCACCGCGCCCAAAAAGTACGTTTGTATAGCGGCGCAGCAAAGCCGCTCCCAGCCACAACACCACGCTTAATATCCCCAGGGCGAGCAGCGCGTATACTAAATAAATGGGTTTGGCAAATAAACTCATATTACGGAATCCTCAGCAAAAATAGTTTCTCCAGCACAACGGCCACAAGTAGCGCCGCCAACGCCGCCCATAACCAAGGTGCAAAACGGTCCTGCGCGTAGATAATAGAGGGGGGCGTAAAGGTTGTTTTTTCCAGCTCGTTAATTTGTTCGTAAATCTCAGCCAGTTGGTGCTCGTTTTGGGCGCGGTAGAATTGACCGCCGGTTGTTTGGGCAATTTCCAGTAAAAGTCCTTCGTTGATTTCATCTTTTTGGCTGGAATAGGCCGTTTGCCCCGGCGCGCTGGCCGCCCCAATGGTGTAGATGCGTATGCCGTACGCGGCGGCAGCTTTGGCCGCCAAGGTGGGCTCAATGGTGCCGTAGTTGGAATCGCCGTCTGTGAGCAAAATGATAATCTTGCTCTTAGCTTTACTGTCTTTTAAGTGGTTGGCCGCCACGCCCAGCGCGTCGCCAATGGCGGTATAGTTGGCATCAATCATGCCCAAATACATATTGGAAATATAGGCTTGTAAGGCCTCATGGTCTAACGTTAAAGGGGCTTGCAGCATGGCTTGCTTGGCAAATACCACCAGTCCAATGCGGTCGGTAGGGCGTTTTTGCACAAAGCGTTGGGCGGTTAGTTGCGAGGCTACAAAGCGGTTGGGTTCAAAATCTTGCGCTTGCATAGAGGCTGACGCGTCCATGAGCAAAATAATATCCACCCCTTCGGTGGGGGGTAGTTGGGTGCGGTCCAATTTTACCGGGCGTGCCATGGCTATAATCATACATACCAAAGCAATTGTGTAAAGCATCGTAGGCAACCACCGCGTAAGTAGCAAGCGCAAAGAAACTTGCTCCAGGTGGATATGCGTAAGTGGATAGGCAATGCGCCGCGCCGCACCGGGGCGCAACCATTTGAGTAGCAAAATTCCTACCGGCAGCAGTAACAGCAGCAAGGCCCAGGGGTGTTTAAAACCCAAACTATATTGCGTAGCCAAATGGTGTAAAAATGCGCTCATAGTTTTACCTCCACCGGGGCCGGTGCTTGCGGAGCCGGTTGTGGGGCCGTCTGCGTGATAAATTCCCGCAGGATGGTAATATCGGTGTTGCGGGTTTTTTCGTCAGGGATAAATTTAGCAAATTTCACCAAATCTCCGGAGGCCAAAAACACACGTAAACTTTGAATAAACGCCTGGAAATTGGGTTGCGTTTTAAGGTGGCGCAACAGCTCGGCAGAAGTATCGGCCGAAACGTCTATGCCAAATCCGCGTTGCAAGTAATCGCGCAAAATATCTGTTAAGGTGATGTAGAACACCTTATATTGTTTGTTTTCCCACAGGCCGCTGTCCACGAGCGTGTCAATTTGGCTCAGCGCAATTACGTGTGCCGGGCGGTTATCTACGGGTGCTTGTAGGCGCGCAGGGTCATTTTTCATACGACGCACCCACCAAATAATTAGGCACGTTAGCGCCGCCAGGGCTAGCAAAATGCATAGCCACAATACCCAGTCAAACGCGCGGTGCGGCGGGCGGATTTCTTTAAAATCATTGTCCTTAAATAATTTGACAGGGGTTACCGTAAGCGCCATTTCCACCGGGGCGGTAACGTCCGGATTAGCTGCCAACGCAAAGGACGCGGTGAACGTAGATTTTTGGAGTGTAAAGGGTAAGATAGTCAGCTGCGCTTGCGTGGTGGTGGAGGAAACGGGTTGTAATTCCTCTTTAACTACCGTAAAATCCGGTGAGACAGAATCGGGCAACAAAACGACTGTTTGTCCGTCCGGGTGGGAAAGTTCCACCGTTGCCTCAAACGGTTTAGCAAAGGGGACCTCTTGCGGAGCTTGCACGCGGCTTACCGCAAGCGTTTGTGCTTGCAGCCACAGGGGGGAAACAGTCAAGATTAATAAAATAAGTTTCTTCATTATTATTTCCTAATTTTGCGTGCACGTCGTCTAAAAAATGCAATCACCGGGTCGGCCAGCGGTTTAGTGGTGTCGGCCACAATGGGCTCAATTTTAAACGGAGTAAAAAGTTGTTTTAGCGTGTGGTCTTGCCAGTTCCAGTATTCTTTGAGGCGTGCGTTCACTTCTCCGGTAGCTAAACAAAGTTCATCCTGCTCTCCGGTTTCCGGGTCGGTTACGCCTACGCATACCGGTACGTGCGGCACCACGTGCTCCATCGGGTCTTGCACGCGTACCGGGATTAAATCAAATTTTTTGGCGGCCAATTTAAAGGCGCGTTCAAAACTGGGTACCGGGGCCACAAAATCTGAAATCAAAACCACAATGGCTTGGTGTTTAAGCACTTTTAAGAGGGTTTCCAGGCATAAGCCGATGTTAGTTTTGGTGTGCTTGGGTTCAAAGGCAACCAGTTCGCGGATTAAACGTAAGATATGTTTTTTGCCTTTCTTGGGCGGCACAAAAAGTTCCACCTGGTCCGAGAATAACAAGAGCCCCACTTTATCATTGTTTTGCAAAGCGGAAAACGCAAACAAGGCCGCCAGTTCGGCCGCGGCTTGTTGTTTGAGTTTATCCAAAGAGCCGAACTGTTGCGAGCCGGACACATCGCACGCGATAAACACCGTTAGCTCACGTGTTTCGTTGAATTTTTTGATATAGGGGACGCCGGTCCGGGCCGTTACATTCCAGTCAATGCTGCGCACGTCGTCACCCGGGACGTACTCGCGCACTTCGGCAAATTCAATCCCTTGCCCTTTAAACGTGCTTAAGTATTCCCCGGCAAAGGTGTCGCTCACCAACCGGTTGGTTTGGATTTCAATTTGGCGGACTTTTTTAAGAATTTCCGCGGTGTCCATAAGGCCCCCAAAAACTACGGTACATCTACCGCGTCAAAAATTTGTTTGACGATTTCGTCGGCAGAAATATTTTCGGCTTCGGCTTCGTAAGACAGCAGCACGCGGTGGCGCAGCACGTCTAAGCCGATGGCTTTGATGTCTTCGGGTGTCACGTAGCCGCGTCCGTTTAAGAAGGCATACGCTTTGGCGGCTTGCGTGAGGAAAATCGTCGCGCGCGGACTGGCCCCGTAGGCAATAAAAGAGGCAAGTTTTTCTAACCCGTATGCTTTGGGGTCGCGCGTGGCAAAGACCAAGTTTACAATGTAGGTTTTAATTTTTTCGTCCACATAAATGTTATCCACCACGCCGCGGGCTTTTAAAATCATTTCCGGCGTGACCGAAGTTTTTACTTCAATTTTTTGGTGGCTGGCCATACGCTCTAAAATTTGTTTTTCTTCTTCTTTGGAAGGGTAAGAAACAAGCACTTTAAGCATAAAGCGGTCCACTTGTGCTTCGGGCAGCGGGTATGTTCCTTCCTGTTCCACCGGGTTTTGGGTAGCCAGTACCATAAACGGGGCAGGGAGCGGATAGGTTTTATCGCCGATAGTCACTTGGCGTTCTTGCATGGCTTCTAAAAGCGCGCTTTGCACTTTGGCGGGGGAACGGTTGATTTCATCTGCCAGTACAAAGTTGGCAAACACCGGCCCGCGTTTGGGGAAGAAGGAACCCTCTTTGGGGCTGAAAATCAGCGTACCGGTAATATCGGCTGGCAGTAAATCGGGCGTAAATTGGATACGGCTAAACTCGCCGTGAATGGCTTGCGCCAAGGTTTTTACCGCTAAGGTTTTAGCTAGGCCGGGTACCCCTTCAATGAGCACGTGCCCGTCGGCCAGTAAGGCCACCAGCATTTTTTCCAAAAGTGCCTCTTGGCCTACAATGACTTTAGAAATTTCACGTTTTAAATCTTGCATAAAAATACTTTCCTGTTGGACTTGTTGGTTAATAGCAGCTATTTCCATAATTCCCCCTTATATTAGGTTGCTACCTATTATTATAGATAAATTAGCAGGTTATGAAAAGCCGCACAAGCACAAAAAATAATTAGTTTTTTGCTATCATATTCTTATGAATAAAGGTGAACAAGCAAAAGAACTTTTTATGAAAGGCCGTAACTGCGCGCAAGCGGTATTTTGCACGTTTGCGCCCGAAATGAGAATTGACGAACAAACCGCGTTGGCACTTTCGGCCTGTTTTGGCGGCGGATTAGGCCGGCAGCGTGAAGTATGCGGCGCGGTAAGCGGGATGTGTATGGCGCTCTCTAAAAAGTACGCGCCCAAAGACCCGACGGACCAAGCCGCTAAAGCCGCGTTTTATGCACGTATTCAAGACGTTTGCAACCGCTTTAAGGCCGAAAACGGCTCTATCATCTGCCGGGAATTATTAGGGTTGCCTGCCGGCCCGCAAAGCCCGGTACCCGAACCCAGGACCGCGGCCTATTATCAGCACCGCGCGTGTGCCGACAAAGTAAAGTGCGCGGCAGAAATTTTAGAGAAATATTTAGAAGAAGAAAAATAACCACACGCCCCGGGTATCAGCCTGGGGCGTTTTTCAAAACAAAAAACCGTCCATAAGACGGTTTTCTGTTTTAAATGGTCGGGGCGACTGGATTTGCCTTCCGGTAAAATTCCTGACGGAATTTTCCTTCAGGCCGGCCCTCGCGGTTTTTGCCTTTCGTGCTTCGCCGGTGCGGCTCTCACTCAAACAAAAACATCGCTGCAGGCTTCAAATCCCGGCGCAGGCAAAGCAGTTTGCCTGCTTCGCCACCGTTTAATAAAACAAAAAACCGTCCAAAGACGGTTTTCTGTTTTAAATGGTCGGGGCGACTGGATTTGAACCAGCGACCTCACGGTCCCGAACCGTGCGCGCTACCATCTGCG
>CACXHA010000064.1 GCA_902767385.1 uncultured Elusimicrobium sp. | reverse complement strand
GGAATAATTTTAGTAAGGTCTTTTTCTATTTTAACAGGGTCTGTGTTTCTAGTAAGCCCCAAACGAAATGCCAAGCGTTTAACGTGGGTATCCACTACAATTCCGGCCGGTTTTTTAAAATAATCCCCCAACATCACGTTGGCGGTTTTACGTGCCACACCGCGCAAGGTGAGTAAATCCTCCATGTTTTGCGGCACCTCACCGCCAAACACATTACAAATGCGCTTAGACATTTCAATTAAACTAATTGCTTTGCTGTGGTAAAAGCCGGCGGAGTGAATAATTTTTTCCACGTCTTTAATGTTGGCTTTGGCCAAATCGTAAACCGTGGGATATTTTTTGAACAGGTACGGCGTAATGGTATTTACGCGCGCGTCGGTACATTGGGCCGACAAAATCACCGCGCAAAGCAATTCCCACGCGTTGTTATGATGTAGCGGGATCACGTGCTCAGGGTATAGTTTTTTAAGCGCTTTTAACAGCGCCAGTACATTTTTAGCGGGCATACACTTTGCTCCACACAAAACTGCCCAGTAAAATAGCTAAATTGACTAAAATAATCGTGGCTCCCGATGGAATATTAAACATAAACGAAAACCAAATCCCCACCCACACACTGGCCGCCCCAAAACACGCCGCCAACCCTAAAACTTGCTTAAACGTGCGTGAGAGAAGTAGTGCGGAAACCGGCGGAATAATAAGCATGGCGGAAATCAAAAAGATTCCTACTACTTTAAAAGCCAGTACCACCGCTACGGACGTAATCATCACTAAAATCAAATTCACCGTTGCTACCGGTACACCACGCGTGTGTGCAAACGGCTCATCAAAACAAGCCGATACCAAGTAGCGGTAAAAAACTTTCAGGCACACAAGCACGATAGCCAGTAACACGCCGCATAGTACGGCCTCGCTCGTGGAAACGGTCAAAATACTACCGAATAAATAGCCAAGTAAATCGGTATTAAAACCGCCGGCTAATGCCGTAAGCAAAAGCCCTACGGAAAGCCCTACTGCGCTCACAATACCGATAGCGGCATCCCCGTAAATTTTAAATTTCTCGGTAATTTTTAAAATCCCCGCGCTGGCCGCCATTACAATCGGCACCGACATATACACCGGACTGGTGGACGTTAAAAGGGCAACGGCTACCCCGGCTAAACATACGTGGCTCATACCGTCCCCCAGTAAAGACAACCGTTTAAGGACTAAAAACACACCTAAAATCGCACACGCCACCGCTACCAGTGTACCGGCCACTAACCCGCGTTGCACAAAACCGTAGCTTAAAAACTCAAGCATGTTCTCCCCCCGCGTGGCCACACTCTGCACAATTTTCCCCTAACGGACAATGCCCATGATGATTGTGCATGTGGTCAATGGTGTGCTGGGCAAAGGGACCCAGTTGTTTGGCAACGGCTTCGCTATGGCAAAATTCTTCTTTGGTGCCAAAAAACACCACCGTTTTATCTACGTACATAAATTTGGAAATATGCTTGCCTACTTCGCCGGTATCGTGCGTAATGAGCAAAATAGTAACTCCATGTTTTTGGTTAAGCTCCCCCAGTAAATCAAAAAACATCTCGCGGCTTTGCGCATCTAGTGCGGTAGAAGGTTCGTCCAAAATGAGCAGTTGTGGATTACTGACCAGCGCACGCGCTAAAAGCACCCGCTGTTGCTGCCCGATGGATAAATCGTGAAAAATTTTCCCGGCATATTCGCGCGTGCGTGTTTTTTGCATAGCGGCATAGACTTGTTTAAGTTCTCCCACCTCTACGTTACTGCCCAGACGTTGGGGCAATCCCATGAGTACCACTTCCTGCGCCGAAATGGGAAAACGGCTTTGAGAAACCGGACTTTTTTGCGCTAAATAACCGATTTTTTGCCAATCTTTAAACGCTTCAAGCGGCGTATGAAACAAACTGATTTTGCCTTGCCCTTGTTCCAGACCAAGTAGTAACTTAAGCAGCGTAGTTTTTCCGCCCCCGTTGGGGCCGATAATACCCACATAATCGCCGGCACTCACTTCAAAAGACACGTTTTCCAACACCGGTATGCGGCGGTAGGCAAAACGCAAATTTTCGGCCTTAATTACGCTTGGCATACTAACCCCCGTTTTAAACTTTCCAAGTTGCGGCGCATCAGCTGCACGTAGGTAACATGTTCGTTAAAATCTTTTTTGGAAATATGTTCAATGGGGTACAACGGCAAAATTTGCGCACCTGTTTCTTGTGCTACCACACGCGCCAGTTTGGGAGATAACGTGTCCTCGGTAAAAATCGTGCGTACACCGTTGGCTTTTATTTCATCCACCAAACCGGCTAACTTTTTAGCCGAGTGTTCTCCGTCGTGACTGGTACCCGCTAGTGCCGTAAGCGTAAGGCCATAAGTATCTGTTAAATTTTTAAAGGCCAAGTGCCCCACGTGCACCACTTCGCGCGACTCACAATTAGCAAGTACCGTTTGAAATTCCTGTGTCAGTTCGTCTATTTCCGCACGCAGTTTGGTTAAATTTGCTTGATAAGCTTCCGTGTGGGCCGGGTCAATTTTCACCAGCACTTGCTCTATTTGCGCAGCTAAAAGCTTCGTATTTTCTAAATTCATCCATACGTGCGGATCCATTGAAGAAGGCACGCTGCCCGCCAGTTGAATAACCGGCGCCTTTTGAACTACTTTGGCTAAATCGGCCGCCCAAGGTTCCAATTCATTAGACAGATACACAAAAGCGTTGGCGTGTTTTAAGGTAATCAGCGCACCGGGGGTAGGTTCAAACGAGTGCGGCTCTGCCCCAGGCGGAAGCAGCATGAGCACGTTCACAAAATCCCCCGCCAACTCTTTAGCTAAAGTATACGGCACATAACCGGAGGTTACCAGTACGGGGTTATCATTATCCGTCACCGGGTTACGTATGGTGGAAGAAATAGACGCCCACCAAATAGCCGCGGCCACCAATAAAAATAGTATAGAAAACAAGTGCTTACGCATAGCTATATTATACCAAAACCCTATGCGGGCGCGGTTTTTGCTACAATAATCTTATGAGTTACTTTTTAGCATTTTGTTTAGCGCTTTGTTGGGGAACGGCCTTTTTGGCATCCAAAAATATTGTGGACGTGCTGCCGCCTTATTGGGGCGCGTTTTTCCGCGTACTGGCCGGACTATTGTTTTTTATTGTTTTCTTCGGCTGTCGCCGCGCCAAGTTGTCCTGCCCGACGCGTCAACTGTGGCGCCCGTGGACCATTAGCGCGCTGCTTATTTTACTGCCGTTTGCCGCACTTTCGTGGGGGATTCAACATACCGTTCCTACGATAGCCGGTATCTTTAACGGAACGGTACCGATTTGGAGTTTTATTGCCGGAGCAATTCTCTTAAAAGGCGTAGACCGTTTTACGTGGCGCCGCGCGGCCGGGGTTTTAATCGGGCTGGCCGGGCTGCTAATCATTATGCGCCCCCAATGGCAAACCGCTTTGACGGTGCCCGCCAGTAAAATGGCTTTGCTAGGATACTTGGCACTTCTTTTTATGGCACTATGCTATGGGCTTGGCAACGTGCTTACTAAAAAAATCATGGTAGATAATACGCAGCTAAATTGGGAGGCAAACACCTTCCACCAGTATCTTTTTGCCGCTATTATTTTGTGCGGTGTTTCATTACTTACCGAGCCAACCCCTACTCTAGCCGTATTTAATACCAAATTGGTACTTTCCATTATAAGTGCCGGGGTATTTTCATCGGCAGTAGCGTTTTTGCTGATGATTACCCTTATCAAGCGCTGGGGAGCCACGCGCATGGCATCCGTCACTTATTTTTCCCCACTTATTGCTATGGGAACCGATATGCTGTTCCGCGGGCGTATGCCGCATAGCGCGGAACTATTAGGCATGATACTTATTTTTATCAGTTTGTGGCTGATTCAAAAGCCGCTTAAAACTAACTAATTTTTTCATTTTGCTTTCGCCCCAAATATGCTAAAATGTAGATGGTATAGTTTGCACCATTTTACACACATTTAATTCAATACAGGGGAAAACAGGGTTATGGCGACTAATTTATCATCGGCTTCACTCATTAAACCGCTCGTGCGGGACCGCCAAACCGAAGCGGATATTCCGTCCGGTTACGGCAAAACGGAGAGCTATCTTTTACCGAAAGATCCGGCTTGGATGTTTTTGTTTTGGGAAATTACCCAAAGCACCATTGATTACCTAAAAGAGCAATACGGTACCGCCTTAAATGCAGCGCGCACCATTATCCGCCTGCATGACATTACCGGGGTTTCTCTTTTCAACGGCACCAATTCCGTAAAATATTACGATATGCCGGTAATTTTTGAGGCAAAAAGTTGGTACATTAATGCCCCCGAATCTGGCCGCGCTTATATTGCCGATTTAGGTTACCTAACCGATGACGGACGTTTTATTTTAGTTACCCGCTCCAACGCCACCGCTATTCCGCCCGGCCGCGTATCTAACGTGATTGACGACAAGTGGATGATTGTAGAGGGCGATTTCCAAAAACTCTTAAAATTATCCGGGGCTGATTACATTGGGCTGGGTGCCAGCGAACTGATGCAAGTAGTAGGCCAACGCTGGAAACTTACCGAATTAACCCCTTCCGGTGCGCCGACATCTTGGTCTTCGTTCGCCTTACATTTAGATAAAGTGCAAGAAGATGAAGACATTTGGCTCAACGCCGATTGCGAAATTACTATCTACGGTTCTGCTTCCAAAAATGCGATCGTTACTATTAACGGGCAAGAAATTGAACTCAAAGACGGTAAATTTACCATTCATCGTCATTTATCCGCGGGAGATATTGTAGATTTGCCCATTCACGCCCGCAACGCCAAAGGCGACAAAACACGCCGCGTGGATATTAAAGCAGTACGCGAACCGGGGAAATAGCACATGGGAAACGAAAAAGGGTACTTAGCGCTTGTTTTACACGCGCATCTGCCATTTATTAAACACCCGGAATACCCGGACTTCTTAGAAGAAGATTGGTTTTACGAAGCTATGGTGGAAACCTATATTCCCCTTCTAAGTGTATTTGAAAAATTGACAGACGAAGGATGTGATTTCCGCCTTACCATGTCCCTTACACCACCGCTTTGCAACATGATGGAGGACCCACTTTTAATTGACCGTTTCCGCCATTATTTAAATCAACGTGTGGAACTTTCCGCCAAGGAAATTGAGCGCACCCACAACACGGAATTTGCCAGTGTCGCCCACATGTACTACGACAAATTCCGCCGCTACCAAGACCTCTTTGAAAACCGCTATCACGGACATGTGCTGCAAGGTTTTAAAAAATTCCAAGATATGGGCAAATTGGAGATTATTACTTGCTGCGCCACCCATGGTTATTTACCTTTAATGGTACACAAGGAAAGCGTCAACGCCCAAATTAAAATTGCCGCGCACGATTATCGCAGCCGCTTTGGTAAAAATCCGCGCGGAATTTGGCTGGCCGAGTGTGCTTATAACCCCGGTGACGATAAATTCTTGCGCGAAGAAGGAATCCGTTTCTTCTTTACCGAATCCCATGGTATTTTACATGGTACCCCGCGCCCCAAATACGGCGTATATGCCCCGGTATATTGCCCGGAAACAGGCGTGGCTGCCTTTGCGCGCGATATGGAATCGGCCCAGCAGGTATGGAGTGCCGAGTCCGGCTACCCCGGTGACCACCGCTACCGCGAGTTCTACCGAGACCTGGGCTACGACTGCGATTACGATTATATTAAACCTTATTTACACTCCGACGGTGTGCGCCGCAATATTGGTATGAAGTACCATAAAATTACGGGCCGGGTGCCGCTTAATCAAAAGCAGGCCTACTACCCGCAAGAAGCACGCGACGTGGCTGCCCAGCATGCGGGCAACTTTATGTTCAACCGCCAAAAACAGATTGAGTATTTAAGCACCCTGCTTGACCGCAAACCGTTAGTTGTATCTATGTACGACGCGGAACTGTACGGACATTGGTGGTACGAAGGGATTGATTTTTTGGAGTTCTTGTTCAAAAAAATCTATTACGATCAAGACGAAATCAAACTCATTACCCCCATGGAATATTTGCAAATGTACCCCGAAAACCAAGTGGTGCAGCCGTCCATGTCGTCCTGGGGTGATAAGGGTTATCATGACGTATGGCTTAATAGTGGCAACGACTGGATTTACCGCCACTTAATTAAATCGGCTGAGCGCATGATGGAACTGGCTAACCGTTTTCCCAACGCAGAGGGCCTTTTGCGCCGCGCCTTAAACCAACTGGCGCGCGAGTTGGTACTTATGCAATCTTCGGACTGGGCATTTTTAATGACTACTGGAACAGCCAAAGAGTATTCCACCAAGCGCACCAAAGACCACATCAAACGGTTTAACGAACTCTACGAGCAAATTATCGGTAACCGTATTGATGAGGGTTATGTGTTCAACCTGGAAATGCGCGACTCTATCTTCCAGCAAATGGATTACCGCGTGTATTCCACCGCTGCTAAAGAAGCCGTTTTGGCTAAATACTAATCTTGCTAAGGGGCCAGCATGGTCCCTTTTGTATAGTACTAAAGACCTAGGTGCTCTTAGGTCTAAAGGCCCTCGTTTTTCTACCCAAATATTCATATAGTATAAGTATGAAGATATTACTAACCTGTAAAAAATTGACTGTAGCCGTACTCTGTGCAAGCACTGCCGTTGCCGCATTTGCCGGTGGCGGTAAAGAAATTATCAAGGGGGGTCAATCCCTCTTTCATGCCGCGCGTAATACCCGTGGCGTTACGCAACGTTTTGTTTTTTCACGCCCCACAACAAACAAAATCCAACGCGCCATTGCTTCCGGCGTACTTGACCGTATTCCCACCCAAGCAGCCGAACAACTGCCCGTTGTCAACTATACGCATGGCCAGTTCCTGCAACATGAGTTTAAGGACTCCCGCCTCTTGGTAGCCGATCAACCAATAGAAAAAGAAATTTTAGTAAAAATGCGCGACGAAAACCTTTTCTACAAACCAGAAATTGATGCCGCACGCACTATTCGTAACAATATCTTAAACATTACTGTTCTAAGTGAAGAGGGTATCTCGTCCTTGGCGCAGGATATTCAAACAAACATTAAAAGCCACTACCTACGCCAAACTTTGTTAAATAACCTGAAAGAATTGAATATCTACGCAATGGCTTTGGACTTGACAGACTACTTCTGCTTGGACAAATCCTTTGAAGAGGCCGCTTTTGACTACACCGTGCGTCATCCGCATCAAATGAACTTAAACCTGCGCCGCCTGATGTATAATCCTCTGGTGGACCAAGAGGTTAAAACCCGCCTGAAACACTTTCTAAATGCAAATTCCCTTAATACCTTAGAGGAATATGGTGCCTTCAGGGCTGTTATCAAAGAAGCGCACAACCAATACCAAAGCCGCTTAAGTGCCGCCAAATTTTCGGAAATTATCCAATTGCAAACGGTCTATTACGAAGCCTTTGCCATGCGTCTGGACGAGTTTATCCGCCATAACGGCGGCTACTTGCCCAAGTGGAATACACGCGACAAACTGGAACAGGAACTGTGGGAAGAATACCAGTGGATTATGCAACATGACGAAATTAACAACTATAATCCCTTAATCTCCTACCGCAAACAAATCCAAGTAATTTGGGACTCGGCCCAACAACCCCCCGTCCTTTCCAAGGCAGACACCCTGGCTTTATTTGCCCGTTTCGTAAAGCAAACCGAACGCGACTATCCCGAAATACTCCACTCAGACGCCTTCTCAAAAAAAGGATTTGTTCCCTTTGAAGACGAAGAACTCCTGTGGGACAGTTTGCAATATTGGCGTCAAAAAGATGAGTCCGGCATGTTCCAAGAAATCATGCGCATCCGCAACCAACATCTACATTAATTGAAAATAAGTAAAACCCCCGGCACATGCGTGCGCCGGGGGTTTTTTATATAAGAACGTTTTACTTGTATTCTAATTTAATAAGCTTATATTTGCGCGGCCCACGGGGAAGTTGGGCTTCAAATATGTCCCCTTCTTTTTTACCCAGTACCGCATTAGCAAGCGGAGACTTGACCGATAAGAGCCCTTTGTCCGGGTTGGCCTCGGAAGGCCCCACCAACGTATAGGTAAACGCTAAATCTACCGCCTGGTCCACAATTGTAACGGTAGCTCCGATACGAGCCTCGCTTTTGTCCACCGTTAAATCATCGGTAATTTGCGCATTACGTAGACGAAGCTCCAACATATTAATACGTTCCAAGGTTTGGGCTTGTTTTTCTTTGGCGGCGTGATATTCGGCATTTTCTTTAAGGTCGCCTTGTGCGGCAGCCGTACCAATTTCTTCAGCCAACTGCGCTTTTACTTCTTTTAAAGTTTTGAGTTCTTCCAACAGTTCTTCATATTTTTTACGACTTACATAAAACACTTCTGACATAATACAACTCCTTACTTCTAATAGTGTACAATTTTCGTAAATTACAGTTCAACCCTT
>CACXHA010000063.1 GCA_902767385.1 uncultured Elusimicrobium sp. | reverse complement strand
CGGACGGTCAGGCGGTCGGTGCCGCTGCAAATGTAAACGGTAAATTTATTTTTTACCAAATATTGCACCACTTCCAGCATGGGTTTATAAAAAATATCGCCGCGTTTCATGCCCTCAAAACCGGGTTGGTCCTGCTGCATAAAATCGCGGACAAAATTATAAAATTCTTGTACGTTAAGGCCCGCATACGCCTGGGAAACCATTTTTTCGCGCTGGGCATCTAAGGTGGGAAAAACATCCCTCTCGCGCGAGGCCTTGGCAGCGGTCAGCTGTTCGGGCGTGGGAGTATAACGGGGGTCGTCTAGCACGCGGTGTTCAAAAAGTGCCCAGTCAAAATAAGTCGGGTCCGTTTCCAAAATGAGGGTACCGTCTAAATCAAATACGGCAATGCGGTTTTCCACCGGGATAAAATCCGGTGATTTGGGGTCCGTTACCGTTTGCACATAATTTACTAGCGCCGTTTTGGCGGGGGCTTGGTCGTTCCACAAAGACAAGGGGTCTTGGGCCAAGCGGTTGCGCCCGGTTACGCACGCGGCGGCCAAGAGACAGGTACAAATTATAACAAACGGTTTTATACGGGGGATAGTCATGTTATGTTCGCTTAATTATCAATATATTACATTGTACCATTTTCCGGGCCGGGCCTGTTGTGCCAGGTAGCTTGCGGTTGTCAAAGCGTGCAATTTTGTAGTATAGTAAGAATAACTTACCAGGAGATTTTTATCGTATGAAAAAGAGATTACTGTTTCTGTTTTTTTGTGTGTGCGCTACGTGCGTGTGGGCCGATACCCTTTCTACCGACTCAAGTGATTTTGCCCCCATCAGCACCGTAATTGACGACGCGGCGTATGATATTCGTTATTATTCGCCCAATAATTTTACCGGGCACAAAATAGACGGTTACAAAGCACCCCGCGCGTATATGACCAAAAAAGCGTTGGCGGCACTAGCAAACGCGGCGCAAGATTTGCGCGCGCAGGGATACCGCTTGCTTATTTGGGATGCTTACCGCCCGCAAAAAGCCGTAGATGATTTTGTGGCCTGGATTAACGACCCCAATAACCCCGGCGATAAAAACTTTTATCCTACGCTGGAAAAATCCGATTTATTGGCGGGCGATTATATTATGGCTAAGTCGGGCCATAGCCGCGGCAGTACGGTGGATTTGACGATTATTAAGAAAGACGGCGGTTTTGTGGATATGGGGGGAACGTTTGATTTATTCTCACCCATTTCTCACCCGGATTATAAAAAACTTACCCGTCAGCAAAAGAAGAACCGCAACATTTTGCGTAACGCTATGCTCAAAGCCGGGTTTAAACCGCTAGAGAGCGAGTGGTGGCATTTTACGTTGAAGGACGAGCCGTACCCGGATACGTATTTTAACTTTGAGGTGGAGTAGCTATTGTAACCAAACTCCGTGTAAAATCCGCCAGGCCGCAACGGTTTGCACATCTTTTAGTTGTGCTTTGGCGTGTTCTATTTCCGGGTCAGCAGGTTTTTCGGTTTGGCCGGGCAGTAATTCAACCCCGTCACTGTTTAAATCTGCCAAGATACGGTCCGTAATAAAATAACTCATGTGCAGGCCGGGGCGGTGGGGTTGCAATAAATCTTGCCCCAGCGCGTAATACGTCTCGCCTTGCGGCGTTACTAAATTTAAGACGGTAGCGGCAATATCCATGTGCGCCCCGTAGAGCGGTTGCTGCGCCAGTTGCTTGTTAATTCCCTTTCCCAAAATGACTAGCGGCACGCTTAAACGCTCGTACAAAGAGGGATTGGGCGTAAGCGTGTAGCGGTCGGCATGGTCGCCGGTGATGATAAACAAACTGTCCGGGTATTTGGCCAGCATAGTTTGCACAAATTGCGTTAAATACTTGTCGGCATATTCAAAGTGTTGCAGGCGCTCTACCATCATCTCTTTGTCAGGCGTGTTTTCCGGCAGTAACTCACGCAGTTTTTCTGCGCTGGTAAGGGTCGGCTCGGTGTGCATATTTACCGTATAGGGGGGGTGGTTGGTGCCGGTCAAAATCACGTTGAAAGACGGCTGCTGCGTGACGAATTTTTCAACCCCCGCAAAGAGCTCTTTGTCGTGCACGCCCCACACGCCGCCCTTGCTGCCAAAGTCCGCGTAGTAGTGGCTTTCGTCCACGTCTTGTGCGGGCATAAACAGGCTTACGTTCTCCCACGAGGCAAACCCCCCGTAGAAAAACCGCGTCTTATAGCCCAACTTTTTAAGCTGTACCGAGAGTGCGGTTTCATACGGCTCTTGGGCGGTAGGTTGGTTGGCGGTATAAAGGTTGAGTTCCGGCAACCCCAGCAAGACCGAGGTTAACCCGAACATGGTGCCGTTTGCCGCCGGCAGAAACGTAGAAAAATAAATACTGTCCGGGCGCGCGATTAAACTTTTAAGTCCGTTTGTCACCGGCAGAAAATCGTACTTTTCCAACAGCGGCCATTGCATATACGTTTCGGCCACAATCAAAAAGATGTGGCTGGGTTTTGCTATTTGCGGTCCGTTGGCGGTTTGGGTAAAAAACGGTAAAAGCGAATCCTCGGTGTAGGGTTGCCCGGTCAGGCGGGAAATGGCTTGGCGTACATCTTCTGCGGTCAAATTGCGCGTAGCTTGCTGGAGCTGTGTGTGCAGTTTGTGCGCGCGATAAAGGGCTTGTACGTCGTCGTAAATCGTTTCGTTTAAGAGATGTTGGTTCATGCGTGCGGCGTTCTTCCAATAAATAGAGTGGCGGTATCCCCACGAGCCTCCCCACCGCGCAAACGGTGCAAACGCCAAGATAAATACCACAATCCCCGCAATCACCCACCCTTTTTTTTGCACGCGCAGTAGCGGGGCCGCGGCCTTCGGGGCGTGCTTGAGCCCCAGCCATAGCAGCGCGCCGTTACCGGCGGCAATTAGTAGGGCAATCCCCACGCGGGCAACGGCGTTGTACTGGTCAATGGCGGTTTGCACAATGGCGCGCACGTCATCGTGGAACGTATTAAACAAAAAAGGACTAAACGCTTGTTGAAATTCCTTATAATAAGCAATGCGGGTTTGGAACAAGAGCGCAAACCCCACGCAGCACAAAAGTCCCCAGTAAAGCCGTATTTGGCGGGCCGGCCAACGGCGGTAAACGGTCTGCACCAGTGTTCCCAGTACAAAAGGAATTAGCGTAATCGCACCGACGGTTTTTAAGCTGATACGCAATCCGTACCACAACGTGCCTAAAATATCGGCGGCGGTGGTGGTGCTTAAAAGGGCACCCCGAAATTCCGCCAAAAAAGCTACCCGCAAAACCGACAAGAACACCAAAAAGAACCCATAAAAAAACACGTCTTGCGCGCAGTTTTCCAGGAAGATTTGATAACGTGATTTTTGTTGCGGCATAGGATACCCCATACTTGATTTATTTTATTGTAGCAAATTGGAAGCAGGGAAAATTTCACATTTTTGCATTTATTTTTGTTATAATATATACAGCAATTTGTGCCAATTTGCACAGTTGCTAAAACGCAAGAAATAAAAAGTATTATGAAAACGTACGAAAGCGTAATTATTGTAAAACCCCAACTCTCCGATAGCGAGGTGGGGCAGTTCGTAACCAAGGTCAAAGACCTCATTACGAAAAACGGCGGGGAAGTAACCAGCGAAGAAAAACTGGGTAGACGCAAATTTACCCACGAGATTAACCACGTTCGCGACGGTTTCTACCTCTATCTTAAGTTTAAAGCCGAACCGACGTTTGTTAAAACGCTCGATAACGCCCTTAAACTTAACACCAGCGTGCTTCGCGCGATGACCATGTTAGCTGTGGAAATCAAAGCAAAGCCGGCTCCTGTGAAATAGGTCTTACTATGCCAGCTCAAATCAAATT
>CACXHA010000062.1 GCA_902767385.1 uncultured Elusimicrobium sp. | reverse complement strand
TTTATATTGCATCAAATTGCGTACGGTTTTATCAATATTTTTGAAAACGGTGTTGGTAGAACCTTTGCAGTTGATGGCAGGTTGCGTATTGATGCCCAGTTCCCATGTCTCGGTTTTGGTTTCTTCGTCCCACAGTTCAATTTGGGTGGAAGCCTCTATAACGGCCGCCGGCCCTTTGGCAGTACCATGCCCGTAACACACCGTTTTTTCAAACGGCACAGGCACTACTACGAACTTACAAGAGGCTAGAGAACTTTTTTTGCTCTCTAGCCCCATAAACTTATCAGTCTGTACGTTGTCGCTCACAAAAAATCCTACTGAACAAATACCGCGGCGGCAATAACGGTGGTCCATACCCCGTTGGCGCATACCGCAGATTGGGTTACGTTGGAAGTGCGCACAATTTTACCGCTCATCTTCCAAATCTCTTCTTTTTGGTCCCAGGTGGTGTCGTTATCAAAGTCCACACCCAGGGTGGTGGATAACATTAAAGCGGCCAAATCTTCAGCGTAGTCACCGGCTTGTTTGTCGGTTTCACCAAAGGAGTGATGCTCGGACAAATACCCATGGTGCGTGCGGTCTTTGGGAATCGCTACCCCGACGGAAGCGGCAATCATCCGGCGGTATTCGTTACTGGTGTTGCGGCTGATTACGCAGTGCAGAATTTGCCCCGCGTTTAATTTTTTAAGGCCTTTTTCCACCGGCACAATTTTGCAACCGGGCGGGAAAATACTGGAAACAGGCACTAAGTTAAAGCTGGCAATTTTGGCATCACGCAAGGCTTCTTCAAAGCTCGCGAGTTTTTCTTTATGACGGCCAATCCCCTTGGTTAAGAAGATCTCTTTGGGTACAAACGCTTCGTACATTAGTACACTCCTTGGAGTAAGATAAGTATGTATATATTATAACAAATATGGGGGTTTGTAAATGGGTATTTTCCCTGCAGAAATGCTATGATATATTTATGAAGAGAAATAAGACGATACTTTTTTTGATTTTATTACTTTTAACTACGGGAGTTTTTGCTATGCCAAATATGTTTAATAAGGACGGTGTCCTGCACTTTAATTACAAAGCAGAGGACCTGGCCCCCGCTGAACAAGAGGCCCGCCAACAATTAGAAAAAGACCTCTCTGCTTTAATTGCTATCCCGGCGCAAGAACGCACCTTTGAAAATACCATCATGGGGTACGAAAAAGCCTTTGATAAATACGGCGACGCTTTGGGCATGAGCGGATTTCTCTCGTACGTTTCTACCGACCCAAAATTTCGCGATACTGCGCGCGATTTGCAACTGCAAATCAGCCAATATATGGTGGACGTAGCCACCCGGCGCGACGTCTATAAAGCCATTAAAGAATATACCGACACTAACCCAAAGTTAGGCCCGGTGGAAGCTAAACTGGTCAAAGAAATGCTCATCGGTTTTAAGCATAGCGGTATGGACTTAAACGACGAAGATTTAGAAAAATTTAAAGCGCTAAATAAAGAAGAAGCGCAATATGTAATTGAGTACGATAAAAACATCCAAGAATATAAAGACCCGTTTGCCGTCACGCGCGAACAACTCCAAGGCATGGGGGAAGACTATATCGGTAAACTACAAAAAACCGAAGACGGCAAATACCTCGTCACGTTGGACTACCCGGACTACGTTCCCTTCATGCTAAACGCGGACGACGAACAAGCGCGTAAAGAATTGGAATTTAAATACAACCGTCGCGGCGGCGAAAAAAACGTAGAGCTATTAGAAAAAACGCTCACCCTGCGCCGCCAAATTGCGCAACTGCTCGGCTACCCCACACACGCCGACCTTAAGTTAGAAAACCGCATGGCCAAAAACCCCAAAACCGTCATGACGTTTTTAAAAGATTTGCAAAAGAAACTAAAACCCATGGGCAAAAAAGAGGATAAATTTTTAATCGCTTACAAAAACGAAAAAAGCGGCAAAAAATCCCGCACCATTTATCCGTACGAATCGGGTTACTGGGCCAATAAATACCGCAAAGAAAACTTGCAATTAGACAGTGAAAAAATCAAAGAATATTTCCCCTCTCAAGTCGTTATTGACGGCATGTTGGAAATTTTCGGCAATGTCTTTGGTATTACGTTTGAGCCGGTAAATATTCCCACCTGGCACCCGGACGTTAAAGCTTTTTTAATTAAAGACAAACAAACTTCCGCCCCGATAGCGTACTTTTACATGGACCTTTACCCGCGCGAAGGCAAATACAAACACGCCGCGTGTTTTGA
>CACXHA010000061.1 GCA_902767385.1 uncultured Elusimicrobium sp. | reverse complement strand
TGGCGGAATTGGTAGACGCGTACGCCTTAGGAGCGTATGGTTCACACCGTGAGGGTTCAAGTCCCTCTCCGTCCATATTTTTCGGCCCGGCCGAAGCAAGGAGAAGTTACATGTCTATTTTTAAAACTGCCCAAAACGGCGAAGTGAAAACCAAACAGCTCGGTAAAGAAGGTTGCCGCGTTACCTTATCGGTAGAAGCGGCCCCGTCTTTAATTACCACCGCTTTTCAAAATGCAGCCGTTCAAGTGCAATCCCGCGCGCAAATGCAAGGTTTCCGCGCCGGCAAAGTACCGCTCGATTTAGTCAAACAAAACTTCGGCGGACACATCAAAGAACGCGCCCTGGATTTAGCGGTCAAATCCGCTATTAACGCCGCGCTAAGTGACGCCAAATTAGACGCCGTTGCCGTACCTACTTTAACCAAAGCGGATTTTAACACGTTTAATGACGGGCAGGCCTTTACTTTTGAACTGGCCGTAGATGTTGCGCCGGAGTTTGACGTAACCGGTTACAAAGGTATTGAAATCACCAAAAAAGAAACCGCCGCTACTGATAAAGACGTGCAAGAAAATTTGGACCGCGTGTTGGATGCCAACGCCCGCTTGGAAAATGCGGCCGACGGTGCCACCATTGACGATAAATGCTACGCCGTAGTGCATTACACCGGCAAACGTAACGGAACTGATGATTACAAACTCTCGGCCGAGAGTGAGCTCATTGACATGTCCGCCCCGCAAACCATGACCGGTTTGGCCGAAGCCATTAAAGCACTCAAAAAAGGCGACGTAAAAGATTACGAAACTAAAGAAGGAAACGATACGCTTTCCTTCCACGTAACGGTGGACGAAATTAAATACAAAAAAGTCCCCACGCTTGACGATAGCTTTGCCAAAGATATGGGCTTTGAAACCTTGGACGCACTTAAAGCCAAAGTAAAAGAAAATTTAGATGCCCAGGCCAAACGCGATGCCGAACGCGACGAAGTAACCCAAATTGAAAACGCGTTAGTGGCCGCCAACAACTTTGCCTTGCCGCAAAGCTTGGTGGAAGAATATACGGAATCTTCACTGCATAATTTTGTGCATAATATGACGCAATTAGACCCGCACAACTTGCCGGCCGAACAACACAAAATGTTTGCCGACCGTATCCGCCCCAGCGTGGAAAAAGACTTGCGCATCGGTTACATTGTGCATGCCATTTCCAAGAAGGAAAACTTGCAAGCTACCGAGGCCGATTGGCAAGCCGAGCTGGACAAAACGTTAGCGGAAAAAAAGAACGACGAAAAACAAATCAAAACGTTCTTTGCCGAACGTAAGGACCAAATCCTTGCCACGCTGACGGAACGCAAAGTATTTGATTTTCTTAAAAAAGAAGCCAAATATAAATAAGTAGTACTTTCTCCGTAAAAAGGCTCCGGGAATTACCGGGGCCTTTTTGGTATAATAGAAAATAAGCAATTTAGGAGGA
The DNA here is from genome assembly GCA_902767385.1 of uncultured Elusimicrobium sp. GTDB lineage: Bacteria > Elusimicrobiota > Elusimicrobia > Elusimicrobiales > Elusimicrobiaceae > Avelusimicrobium. The sequence goes on along the minus strand of CACXHA010000061.1, from coordinate 1,903 downwards.
GCTCATGAAAAAACTGTTGTTACTGACCTTGTGCCTGGTGGGGGGAACTGCTCTTTTTGCACAAGACAAACGCCATAATTTTGAAGTGGCTTACGAAGTGTCTGACTATGAATACCGGGAACCACACATGGAGAACACGATGTCGCTTGGCGGTGTGAAACAGGGGGTTAGTGTTTCATACTTGCGCCGCAGTGTGCGCTCGGCCGAACTGAATGAACAGGACCGCTCGTTTGCGTCCGTAGAATTTCGGTATATGACGGGAGATGTGGACTATGACGGTTCGGTGTGCAATTGGGGCAGTGGCGTATGTTGGCCTAACAAATCGAATAACTTAACCGACTATTATTTTGAACTGGCCCTTAAAACCGGGTGGGCTTTTAAACTGGCCCAGCCGCTGGAATTGTGGCCGTATTTAGGCGTGGGGTGGCGGTATCTGCGCAACCATTTGGAAGAAGGGGGCAACGCAGGGTATTTGCGCACTTCTACCTACGTGTATATGCCCTTGGGTTTGCAACTAAAATACCAAGCGGCGGACTCTTTAAAATTTTCTTTATCCGGCGAGTTTGACTGGCTGCTTTCCGGGCAACAATATAGTGATATTCCCTTTACCGGCGGTATTACTAATGACCAAACGCAAGGGTACGGCGTGCGCGCTGGGTTGCGTGCCGATTGGGCACTATCCTCGTGGGCAAGTATGTTTGTAGAGCCGTTTTGGCGTTACTGGCACGTGCAAAATTCGGAAGAAGTTTACCTGCGCATGGGTGGTAATCTGTATGCTATGCGCGAGCCGTTTAACACCACGCGCGAATACGGCGTGCGGGTGGGCTTTGTGTTCTAAATAAAACGTCATTCCCCAATGTTTTTATGGGGAATCTCCACCATTTTCAAACAACAGTAAGGTGAGGATCCCCGATTACAACCCTCGGGGATGACATTATAAAGAGATGCTGAGCAAAGACTTCTCAGCATGACACCCTTTTAAATACTCAGCATGACACCCTTTTAGTCAATGTTGTCATCCCTGAGTGTTTTTCACGTTGTCATCCTGAGGTGTTGTTGCTCAGGATCCGGTTGTTATAATGACTAGATGCTGAGCAAAGACTTCTCAGCATGACACCTTATTTATCATTAAATGTCCGGGGGTTTTTGTTACGCATTACACCAAATTGGGCGGGAAAAACAGACCCCTCGCGGGTGTAAGCGCAAGGGGACTTGTAAAATAGTCAGCGCGGGCATTGGGACACAAGCTTTGGGTGGGAGTTTCAAACTAATTTAGCGCAAGACGCGAAGCAAACGGAGGGGGTATACTGGCGGGACGCGCCCGTAGGGCGGAGGTATCCGACGACGTGAGCGACAAAGTATTGCGCTAAATTGGGAAAAAAACAGGCCCCTCGCGGGTGTAAGCGCAAGGGGCTCATAAATAAATCAGCGCGGGCATTGGGAGCCCCGGCTCGGGGCCTACGGGATGGCATCCATGATTTGGCGCAACTCTTCTTCGCTTTTATCGCGCACTTCAACGGTTTTTTCTTTGCCTTTGGCACCTTTTACTAAAATAATGCTGTGTTGCGGTACGTCAAAAAAATCGGCTAAAAATACTTTCATGGCGGCGTTGGCTGGGTCGTCATCTACTTTTTTGGTGTTGATTCTTACCCGCAGTACGCTACCAATACGGCTGATTACTTCTGTGCGGGCGGCCCCCGGTATTAAACGAACTTTAATAATCATCTGTCCCCTCCAAACTCTTGCTAAAAAGCAAACTCCCAATGCGCGGCAAGGTACTTCCTTCTTCTACCGCAATTTCAAAATCTTCGCTCATTCCTAAAGAGAGCTGCGCGCCCGGCACGTCTTTAAAATCTTCCTCAAAGGCGTGGGCTACGGGCTCAAACAAACCGCGTAGTTCTTC
>CACXHA010000060.1 GCA_902767385.1 uncultured Elusimicrobium sp. | reverse complement strand
TTTGCCGGTGAGTTTAATTTTAGCGGCATTGGTAACAACTACAAAATCCCCACAATCCATATTGGGCGTATAGGTTTTTTTGTGTTTTCCCATTAAGAGAACGGCTACGCGGGTAGCCAATCTTCCTAAGGTTTGGCCGTTGGCATCAATGTGGTGCCATTTACGGCTGGTTTCTACTTCCTTGACGGAAGGTAAGAATGTTTTCGTCATAGTTTTTTATTTCTACCTTTTGTAATTATTCGCGCGGAGTGGTGGCCGCGCGTAGTAATGACTCGTGGTTTGTTCCTGTATATTATATAAAAATTTACGGGGTTTGTGTAAAGTTTATAAAGAGGAAATCCCCTTTGTAAACAGCTTTTCAATTTCGTCTAGCGTGCCTAGGCGCATAAACTGCCCGCGCATTTCGGCCGCGTTAGGGAAGTTACTAATCCAGTAGCCGGCTGTCTTACGGCTGCGGTTCACGCCAATGCGCTCGCCGTAATAGGCCACGTTCTGGCGGATTAAATCCAAGTAAATTTGCAAGCGTTTTTGAGCGGTAATAGGCGCAGTTTTTCCCCCTTGCAAACCCGCGGCAATATCTTCAAAAATAAACGGATTGCCAACAGCCGCGCGCCCAATCATCACGCCAGCACAACCGGCATCTAAAAATTGACGGGCCACTTCCGCGCTCACAATTCCTCCGTTACCAATTACCGGGATTTTCACCGCCGCACACGCTTCCCCCACCGCTTCAATATTCGGCGATCCGCTGTGCACATCTACCGCCGCCCGTGCATGCAACGTAATGGCAGATGCCCCGGCACTTTGTGCCAATTTAGCCAGGCGCACCGCCAAAAGTTCTTTGTGAGTTAGCGCGATACGGGTTTTAAGCGTAACGGGAATTCGCACCGCTTTGACGGCAGCCTCAATCAGCCGACCCAGTTTTAATTCGTCTTTCATCAGCACACACCCGGCGCCTGCTTTGTTAATTTTTTTAACCGGGCACCCGGCATTGAGGTCTACTATATCGGCTCCTTGGGTTTGGGCTTGCTTGGCGGCCTGCGCAATGGTTTTCTCATCCGCACCAAAAATTTGCATAGAAACGGGGTGCTCTTTTTGGGCTACTTGCAGCATACGTCCACTGCGCGGATTACCGTAATGCAACGCGTGAGCAGACACCATTTCCGCGCACACAATTCCCGCGCCGCCTTTTAAACACAAAATGCGAAAGGGCGTATCGGTAATCCCTGCCATAGGGGCCAAGAGTAAGTTATTCGGCGCGCTAAACGTGCCGATTTGTAAGGGATGAATATAGCTCATGAAACTTGTTTCCAACGTCCTTTTGTGGAGGGCACTTCCACCGTTTTTTGCCGTAGCAAGCAGCCGCGCAGAATTTGGCGGGCTTCCACAAAAGTACTCTTAAACTCCAGGGCGTTAATAAATTCTTCGTGCCCAAAGCCGCCGGCCAGTACGTGGTCGGTCACCGCTACGCGGTACGTATCTGCCGGGCGGACAATGCGCCCGTTATCCAACGTTACGCGGGTAATACGTTTGCCGCTGGAAGTTGGCATATACTGCACGCTAAACCCGGCAATTTGCGGAAAATTATCCGGCGCATTTAAAGAAGCTTCCAACGCTTTGGTCAGTGCGGCACCTTTGAGGGTAACAAAGGTAATGTTATCCCCGTAAGGGTAACTTTTATAGAGGTCAAATTCCGTAATGGTTCCAACCGGCAACGAACTGCGAATAGAGCCCGCATTTAAAATGGCTCCGTCCAACTTGGCAAATTTGTGCAAACATTGTGCAAACACGCCCCCTAAGGCAGATTGGGCATTTAAGTCCGTCGTAATCTCCTGCGCAGCGTGAGAAAGCGTTTTACTCATTTGTTTGCGGGTAGCGCTTAAAAATTGGTTTGCCTGGTTGGCAATGGTTTCATCTTCCCCGTAGGTTTCTTTGAGCAGCGGCATATCTTCAAATTGCATTTTACGCAATTGGTGATTTTGTGTAAAAGACAGCGTAATGTGCCCTACGCTATCAAGCTTAGAGCCGGGGTAAACAATCAACGTGTTTTTAATAGTTTCGCTTTCCGGGGCTTCGCTATCCTGGTTGGAACTTAAAATAAGGTCAATCCCTTCCACCTCGGTCGCCAAAGCGGTATTGTTTACGCCGGACGCATCCGCCAACCCCAAAGCGCTAAGCACAATAATAGCATCTACTTCTTTTTCTTTAAGCAGCGCCGTCATCTGTTGGGCCACTTCAATGGGGTCTAGCGCGGTTAAACCAGGCAAACGTTCTTGGTCTTTGGTCCACGGAGCCACTAGCCCAAAAATACCAATTTTGATACCGTCCACCGTACGGATTTGATAATCGTGCAACGGCCAAGGAATTTGATTTTCTAAGCGTAAGTTGGCCGCTACCAATGGATATTTTAATTGTTTAACAATATCCCGCGCGGCAGGCCAACCATATACTAAATCTTTATCGGTAAGAGTACCAACTGTAAAAGGAACCTCGCTAGCTAGCGGGGCCACATACGCCCCTTTGGACAACGTGCCCTCTGCGCGGGAACCAAACCAGTTCCCACCGTCAAAAAGCAGATAATTTTGGGTAGGTTGCGCCAACAAAAAATTTTTAAGTATTCCATATCCGCCGGCTATTTGGTTGTTTAGGCGCGGCTCCGGGCGCGAGAAGTAAAACCCTTGTACGTCAGCTACAAAAAAAACATCTATCGTTTTACGTTCTGCGCACCCCAGTAAAGCCAGCCCTGCTAACAAGCACCCGCAAAATTTCCGCATGAATTAATCAACTTGCTTAATACGACCAGTTTGCGGTGCGGATACTTTTCCTTGTTTTAAAGCATCTTCCATCAGGTCACGAATACTCTTGGGACCGACTTGTTTTTTCTGCTCGGCCGGAATTTGTGCAAAAAGCCCCCCTTCGCTACCGCCGCCGGCAATGTAAGTATTGGTGGCAATTACGTATTTCTTTTTGTTTTCAATCGGTTTTCCATCTAAGAAAACCTCAATATCTTTGATGTTGCCCTTTTTATCTTTTTTGTAGTTAATTTGCAAACCGGCATACGTAAATATACTGCGCGGCGCAAACCCCTTTTTAACAAAGTTCTTTAAAAACTGTCCGTCCACCGTTACTACCGTGACTGTATTTTCAAACGGGTGAACATCAATTAAATCACGTTTGGTAATAGGTCCTTGGGGCATATCTACGCGGGTGCCGCCGTTATTGTGAATAGCAATCCTCGTGCCGGCGTATTGGGCCATGAGGTCGGCCACCCAGTCATTAAGCGGTGCATCTAACTGGTCGTCTTTCACCGGACGTTTAGATAAAATTTCGGTGGTGTAGCCTAGCGTAGTGTCCACGTTCGGCTCGCGCAAGGATTCCACATATTTTTTCATGGCTTTATCTTCGCCTACTTTGGCTACAATAAGTGGGATAATTTCCGATTTGGCCGCCACAAACTTCCCGGTTTTGTCGTCAGTTTCTACCGTTACCTTGCTCACAAAATCCACATAGCACCCGCTTTCCACAAACAGGATGCCGTTTAAGTTGCGGTTTTGCACAATTTTATGCGCGTGACCGCCCATGACGATATTTACCCGTCCGCCAAATTGTTTGGCAATATCTGCTAAGTAAGAGTGTGCCCCATGTTTATCGTCGGCAATAGAATCATGCGCCAAAACGATAACTACGTCTGGGTTTTGTTTTTCTATTTCGTTAAGAGCATTTTCCAAAGCCACTAACGGTTTGCTAAAGTAGTATCCGTTCGCCGGGTTGGTAGGGGTTCTGTTTCCTAGCCCGATAATGGCAAACTTGACGCCGTTGCGAGTAATTATCGTATAGGGGGAAATATGCGGCGGATATTTTTGCGTGCCTTCTTCAAAAAAGTTAGCCGCTAGCATCGGGAAATCAAGCGCGGCCACAATCGCGGGAAAGTTGGCCGCCTTAAAATCAAATTCATGGTTTCCCAGGGTGGTAGCGTCGTATCCCATTTTATTCATAATTTGTACGGCTTTAAGCCCTTTGGAAGTGCCTGTTTCTACCGTACCGTTAGCAAAATCTCCGCTGTCTAACAAGAGATAATTTTTAGGCCCTTTTTTAAGTACACTTTCCAAGGCGGCAAAACCGCCCACGCCGTTGCGCGGGAAGAAAAACCCGTGCGTATCGCTGGTGTGATAAACCGTAGTTGTTTTGGCAAGCAGCAATAACGGGGTAAATAAAACAACAGTTAACAAACTTAGTCTTTTCATGTATTTCCTCCTATGCCCGGCGCGAAAAAGGCGAAATTTCGCGCAGCCGCTTAACAATAGCGGGAAGTTCTTTTAACACTAAATCAATGTCCTCTTGCGTGGTTTGATCCGAAAGTGAAAACCGGATAGACCCATGCGCAAATTGGAACGGCACTTTCATCGCGCGCAGCACGTGCGATGGCTCCAAAGAGCCCGACGTACAAGCCGACCCCGATGAAGCACATATTCCAAAATCATTAAGGTACATCAAAATAGATTCGCCCTCTATGTAGCCAAAACTAATGTTGGTGGTATTGGGCACGCGGTGGGCCGGGTCCCCGTTTACTTTTACGTCGGGGATTTGCGCTAAAATACCTTGCTCTAGCTTATCGCGCAAGGCAGCCACTTTGTCCATGGTACCTTCCGCCAAGCGTTTTTTGGCTAGTTCGGCCGCTTTGGCAATGCCCACAATGTAAGGCACGTTTTCAGTTCCGGCGCGGCGTTGTTTTTCTTGATGTCCACCCATTAAATAGGGCAAAAAGCGAGTCCCGCGCTTGACATACAAAACACCAATTCCCTTAGGACCATGAAATTTATGGGCCGATAAAGAGAGCATATCCACCCCTGCCGCTTGCACATCTACGGGGATTTTTCCCCCCGCTTGTACGGCGTCGGTATGAAAAAGAGCACCTTTCTCATGCGCCAGTTTAGCAATTTCCTCAATAGGGAAAATAGTTCCCGTCTCGCTGTTGGCCCACATCACAGACACCAGTGCCGTATCTTCATCTAGCACCGCTTTGAATTGGTCCATATTAAAACGCCCCAATTCGTCTACGCCGATATAATCTACGCGGTAGCCCTGCGTTTGCAAATAACGAAACGGCTCCAACACGGCCGGGTGTTCCACCACTGAGGTAATGATGTGTTTTTTCTGGCGGTTGGCACGCACGGCAGAAAAGATAGCGGTGTTGTCGCTTTCCGAGGCGCAAGAAGTAAAAATAATTTCGTCGTCATACCGGGCATTAATAAAATCCGCTACGGTGTGGCGGGCCCGGTCAATGACGTGGCGGTTTTCCCCGCCAAAGGTATGGATACTTGACGCGTTGCCGTATTTTTCGCTAAAGTACGGCAACATGGCTTCTATCACGCGTGGGTCGCATTGGGTAGTTGCGTTGTTATCCAAATAGATGATTTTGGGCATTACGCTTGCTCCACGCTAAGGCCGCTAAACAGCCGGTCTTGCAATACTTTTTCAATAAAGTTTTTAAGCGTTCCTTGAGCCCCGGCGCAACCGCTGCACATACCGGTCAAACGCACTTTAACAGTGTTTCCGCTCAAGTCTACCAGTTCCACCGAGCCGCCGTCCATATTAAGTTTGGGGCGTATTTCTTCTTCTAGCACTTTCTCAATGGCTTTGATTTTTTCTACCAGCGTCATTTGATCGTAGGGTTTGGGGGCTTGCTGCGGCAGTTCACACGCGCCGTTGACCTTATCTAAAATCTTTTGGATTTCGCCTTTGCATTGTCCGCACGCGCCACCAGCTTTGGTGAAATGGGTTACGTCCTCTACGGTAGTTAAGTGGTTGGTGCGGATGGCTTTAATAATGGCTTCTTCACTCACGTTAAAACATTTGCACACAATTTTCTCTTGTTCTTGCTCAAACACTACCGGTTTGCCGCCTTGGCGATAGCTTTGCACTGCGGCTTCCAACGCTTCCATGCCCATTACAGAGCAGTGCATTTTCTCAGCTGGCAGACTGCCTAGTTCATTAGCGATATCTTGGTTGGTAATTTTGGAAGCTTGCGCAATCGTTTTGCCTTTTACCATTTCGGTAAGTACAGAGGAAGAGGCAATGGCGCTGGCACAGCCAAAAGTTTCAAATTTGGCGTCTTCAATCACGTCTGTTTGTTTGTTTACTTTAATAGTTAAGCGCAAGGCATCTCCGCAGACCAAGCTGCCCACTTGGCCGGTACCGTCTGCGTTGGGGATAGAACCCACATTGCGCGGGTTTTTAAAATGGTCCATGACTTTATCGGTATAATCCCACATAGAAATACTCCTTATATATTACTTATATTATAGCATTTTGAAACCCTCCGGGATATTGCGCATTTGGCCTCCCAAATTGCTACAATATATCCATGTTTAACCGCGTGGGTGTATTCTACAACGAACTAAAAACACTAGCCGCACCACTGGCACAGCAGACGGTGGATTTTTTGCGTGCGCAAAATAAGGCAACTACGTTACTTACTTCGCTGGAAAACTTGCCTGATTTGGACGTGCTTATTTGCCTAGGCGGTGACGGTACCATTTTGCGTTGTGCCCGCGCGTGTGCACCTAAAAACATCCCTGTGTTTGGAATTAATTGCGGCACGCTTGGTTTTTTGGCAGCGGCCGAAAAAGAAGAAATATCGCAAGCCCTTGCCTCGCTACTAGAAGGGAAATGCAAATCTCGCAACCATTTAATGCTTCGCGTTGACGTACACCAAAACGGCCAAACTCAAACTTTTACCGCTTTAAACGACTGTGCACTGCACCCATCCCACATGCGCGCGTTTTTTGTTAATGCCGCTTTTAACGGGGTGGAAATGCCCCCTTATTTTGGCGACGGAGTGATTGTAGCTACGCCTACTGGCTCCACTGCTTATTCACTAGCAGCGGGCGGACCGATTGTAGAGCCCAACGTAGAAGTTTTTGTAGTAACGCCGATTTGCCCGCACTCCCTGAACCAGCGGCCCATGGTGCTTTCCGCAGACGGTCACTTGCGTTTGACCCCTGCCTATAAAAACGCCGAGGACAGCGCCGTCATTAGTTTTGACGGGCAAATTCATTTGCCGCTTACAGCCGGGGCCGAAATTGAAATTACGCGCACGCCGTTTGCCGCTCAGCTTTTAACGCTTCCGCAGCGCGGATTTTTTAATGTACTGCACAAAAAACTTAGTTGGGGGCAAACCGATGCTGAGTAAACTGCGCGTACAACATTTTGCCATTATTGATGATTTAACCCTTACCTTTGCACCGGGTTTAAACGTATTTTCCGGCGAAACGGGCGCGGGTAAATCTATTGTAATTGAGGCCCTGGGCTTTGTACTAGGTGCACGCGGAGACGTCAATTTAATTAAAGACGGGGCGGATAAAATGTGTGTAGAGGCACAATTTGTTTCGTCCGTATTACCGGCAAACCTACGTAAAGAGTACGGACTGTCTGCCGACCAATTTACCCTGCGCCGCGAACTGGACCGCAAAGGCAAAAACAAGGCCTACGTGGAAGGCCGCGCCGTAACGGTAACAACACTTTCGCAAATTGGGCAAGCACTCGTAGATTTTCATGGTCAGCACGACCACCAAAGCTTACTGCACGCCAGCGTGCACCTTACTCTTTTGGACCAATTTGCTAAACATGAAACATTGGTTTCTCAGGTAGCAAACGCCTGGCAAACGGTGCAATCTATCCAAGCCAAGTTGGACGCCGCCCGCTTATCGGCGCAGGAAAAAGAACGGCTACTGGATATGAGCCAATACCAACTGGACGAAATTGAACGCATGAACCCCAAACCTGGCGAAGATGCGGATTTAGAACAGGCTCTTCCCAAACTCAAACACGCCGGCAAACTGTTGGAACTGGCCGGCGAAGCGTACGAAGAATTATACGCAGCTGATTTATCCGCTACCGCACGTGGCAGCAAAGCGGCACGTGCGTTAAATGAGATGGCACAACTAGACGAAAATTTGGCCCCACTAGCTGAAAATGTGCAAAGCGCGCTAGTAACTTTGGAAGATGCCGCTTCTACTTTGAGCGATTATAAAGATGGACTGGACGTTGACGAAAATACCTTGGATAAAACGCTAGAACGCCACGAAAAAATCAAACGCTTAAAACTCAAATACGGCCCCGAGATTAGCGACATTTTACAAACGGCCCAGCAACTGCGCACCCAAATTGACAACTTAAAACACTCGCAGGAGCGTGAACAAGATTTGCAAAACGAACTTTCAAAAGCGCAAGAAGAACTTTTAAAATTGGCGCAAATGTTGCACGAAAAACGCTTAAAAGCCGCCGAAAAATTATCCGCGCAAATTACCGCCCAAATTAAACCGCTTGGGTTTAATCAGGTAAAATTTGGCGTGGCGGTGGATATGGACGAAGAAAACATCACTTCCACCGGTGCGGACAAAGTGGAATTTCTCTTTTCCCCCAACCCGGGGCAAGCGCTTCATCCACTTAAAAATATTGCTTCAGGCGGGGAAATTTCGCGCGTGATGTTGGGGCTTAAAACTGTTTTGGCCCCCACTGTTCCTGTAATGGTATTTGACGAAGTAGATGCCGGTATCGGCGGAGAAACCGGGTGGCTAGTGGGTGAAAAGCTACGCGCCTGTGCACAAGGCCGGCAAGTGTTATGCGTTACGCACCTAGCGCAAGTAGCCGCGCAAGCCAACCAAAATTTTTACGTATCTAAAACCGCGGACAAAAAATCTACCCACGTAACCATAAACTCCCTATCCGGCAAAAAACTAACCGCTGAAATTGCCCGTATGCTGGGAGGCGGAGACGAAAAATCGGCCGCTTACTCTCACGCGCAAGAACTGCTAAGCAAAGCGCATTAATTTGCTACCCCTGTTGTTTTTATTTTGCTACAATAAAACTATATTCATATAAAGGAGTGAAACTATGTCCAAATGTTGCAAAGGGAAATGTTGGTGTAAATTTTTACCGCACAACTGGCTATGCTTAAAAGGGCTGTCTGTGCTATTTATAGTTGCCTTTTACGTGGCAATTGTATTTGCTATCTATATGGCTTTCCAAATCGGTACCCACCCCATGATTACCGGTAGCGAAATGTGGGCCGCGTTGGCTTACTACGTAGGGCAAACTTTGGCAGCCGCGGTGTTCTGCTTAACAGTGTCTAAAATCTTAAATGCACTGGCCAAAATCAAACACGCCGTTGCTCCATGCTGCTGCCACGAAGAAAAACCGGAAGAAGCAAAAGAACAAACCAAATAATCTTAGGCGGTGCGCGCTACGGTGCGCACCGCTTTTTATAGGGGCAAGAGGGTTTATGAAACGATTTTTTTTACTGATTATTTGTTTAACTGCCGCTAGCGTATTATCCGCCGAAACGATTAAAATGAAAGACGGTAACTTAATTACCGGTTCCATTGTTTCGCAAACCGAATATGTACTTAATTTAACCACCTCTTACGGTACCATTACCTTAAACCAAAAAGAAATTGAAGAAATTTTGCCCGATAAACACCGTGTTGTTTTAAAAGGCGGCTCACAACTCATTGGTCAAATTGTAGATTTAGATGAATTTAACTTGCGCTTAAAAACCGACGACGGCACCGTGGTGAATATTGATATGCCGCAGATTGTTTCGGTAGAATCTTATGACTATGACCGCGGGGAAAACGCCCAAAAAGAATTTGTGGAAAAAACGCAAGAAAAGCAAGCGGCCGCCGCGGCCCACCAAGCAGCTGTAGCTGCAGGTACCGCTTCGGCCGGGGTAGCTGCCGCCGGCGGACTTACGTTTGATAACGACATTGACCAAGTATTTGATACCCAAAAAGCTACCGTAGTGAACGGACAAGTAGTTACTCCAGCCGCGGCCGCCCACTCCGCGCAACCGGCCACGCAAACAACTCAACCCATGAGTGAGGAAGAAGCTTTTCTCAAGGGTGTTAAAACGGGGGCCGTTTCCCAACAAGAATATGCCGCGGCTGCCAAAGAAGAACTTTCCACCAAAAAAACAGAAAAGAAACCGCAAGTTGAAAAAAAAACCCCTAAACTGCATAACGAGGCCGATTATAAAAAATATTTTTCCGTACAAGTAGGCGCCATGCCGCTAGACTTAAAGTTAGATAATTCCAACCGCCCGGGTTTTAACAAAGATGACCAGTATGATGTAGGTGGCACCAGTGTAGCGGTTTCCAGTAAATTTCTTTGGCGCATCAAAGGTAGTCGTTTGTGGCTGGGGCCGGAATTGGGAATCGGCAGTATCCCCAATCATACGTTTGCGGATAAAAGCGTTCCCCCTTCCGCCGATATTCCTAATCCCGAAGTCCAAACCAGCGGTCAAATTTTGCGTGCCGGGGCCACCGCTCATTTTTATATTAATCCCCAAAACCGCTTTGCCTTTTATCTTACCGGAAGCGCTTTGTATGAAATGATGCACCTGAACTACCGCGGTGAAAGACAAAGTGAACGCATTACCTCCAACGGTTTTGCCGGCGCGGTGGGGCTGGGCGTAGAAACCTGGATAGATGACTTAATGCTTGGCCTGGAAATACGCGAAGTGTTTGCTAAACGCCAACAAGAACTCAAAGAATCTGCGGGTGCCAACACCTTAATTCAAGCACAGCTCAGTTGGAAATTTTAATGAAAATTTTACTCTTGCCCGGCGCACTCAAAGGCTCACTAAGTGCCTTACGTGCCGGGCAAATTTTAGCCCGCTCCCTGTCCCACCGCCATGCGTTGCGCACGTTTCCCATTAGTGACGGCGGCGACGGTTTTATAGATACTTTTTCTGCGTTAGACCCACACGCCCGGCTTATTAAAACCCGTGCCAAAAACGCTTTTTTAAAAACGCGCTCTACTTCCTTTTTAATGCTCAGTGATGGCAAAACTGCCGTTTTGGAAACCGCCCGCATTTGCGGGTTGGGTAATACTCAAAAAAAAGAGCTAGCCCCGCTGCGCGCCAGTTCGTTTGGCGTGGGACAAGTGCTTTTAGAGGCCATTAAACAAGGGGCCAAAAAAATTTACGTAGGGTTAGGCGGCGTGGCTTGTAACGACGGCGGAGCCGGTTTAGCTATGGCGTGCGGAGCCCAAATTTTGGATAAGGCCGGCCGTCCCATTACGTTAGGCGCACATTCACTTTTACAAGTAGAAAAATTGGATTTATCCGCCGTTAAAAAACAATTTAAAGGGGTGCAAATTATCGGCGTAGCGGACGTTGTGAACCCCTTGTTAGGGCCTAAAGGTTCCGCCCACATATTCGGCCCGCAAAAAGGGGCCACCCCTTCGCAAGTAGCCGTATTGGAAAAATGTATGCGCCGTTGGGCACGCGTATTAAAACAAACTAGCGGGCGCGATTTTTCCCACACCCCCTCTGCCGGCGCCGCCGGAGCGATTGCCACCGGGCTGGCTGGTTGTTTTCATGCCAAACTTTTACTGGGGACCGATTTTTTAATTCAAAAAGCCAATTTAGAAAAACAGTTTCAATGGGCTGAGGTGGTCATTACAAGTGAAGGGAAATTGGACACACAAACTTTTTATGGCAAAGCCCCGGGCACTGTTTTAAAATTGGCCCAAAAATACAAAAAATCCGTCTTATTTATTTGCGGCAGTGCCGATTGGAAAGCACTTGCCAAACACAAACTACCCCGCGTATGCGTGGCTGAGCTGATCTATTTTGCACCCTCTTTAGAAGCTGCCCAAAAACACGCTTCCCGCTACATCGCCCAAATTTGTAAAAGTATCTTTAAGTAAAGGGGCCGCCCCGGGGAGACGAGGATCCCCGGGGCAGTTGTTTAAGTGGTATGCTGCCGGAAATTTCATCCGGCAAAATACATCAGCAATCGTATGTACCGCCGCTACCATCCCAACATTTACCTGCCGTTTTGGTTGGCGTGCCCGCCGGGCAAAGGTTTACTTGATTAGAGGGGAAGCAATAGGCACCCTGTTCGTAAATAGTTCCAGGTTTGGAGCAACCTCCTTTTCCATACACCAAACAAACACTTCCGCTTTTAAATGTTGAGTTACATGTGGAACTGCTATATGCATAGCAATAGCTACCACTTTCAAATGTGTATCCGGAACAGCCATTATCCCCAGAGGCACCATTACAGGAACTGCCCTGCTCAAAAGTGCCACCGGCAGGAACTTTTGTACAACTAACTGACAGAACTTGGCTTTGCCAAAAGTTTGAGGAAGTACATACATAGGCATATGTGGTTTGCCCATTATATCCATAGCCACAGTTAGCGACCGAGATCGTATAGTTGGCTGGTTGACTTACACAAGTTTCGCTCCAACCACCCGCTACCCATTGTCCGTTAGTGTTACACGTTACACTTCTGGTTTTTACACCACACTGATTTGTATTGTAATCGTGACAGATATATTTATCACTGGGTTTATCCGCCACTGCACATCCGCAAGCTGACACATCCTCTTGACTTACCGTCCATGCCCCTTCCGCT